>JBBSLV010000040.1:0-14450 GCA_038233535.1 Tepidisphaerales bacterium
AACTCCGGCGACGAGACGGGGTTCAAGATCGAGCGGAAGCGCGGCTCGCTCGGTGATTTCGAGCCTGTCGCCGTCGTCGGCGCGAACGTGACCAGCTTCGTTGACACGCCGCTGGCCTCGGGTGCGAGCTACTGGTACCGCGTGCGCTCATTCAACGCCGCCGGTGGGGCGGCGGCGTCGCGGCAGGATTGGGCGCGGACGTTCGATTCGTCCGGCCCGTCGATCGTGTGGGAACAGATCGCCCCCGCGCCCATCCCGCGCGCCGAAGCGCTGACGGCGACGATCGACAACAAGCTTTACGTCTTCGGGGGCTTCAGCGACAGCGCCGGGCCGGTCGTGCGCAGCGACGTGTACGATCCGGTGACCAACGAATGGACGCGCATCGACGACATGCCGAGGCGGCTCACGCACGCCGGGGTCACCGTCGACGGGCGCTACGTCTACTTCGCCGGCGGGTACGTCGGCACGGGGCCGGGCTTCGAGCAGCAGTTCGGCACCGAGGAAGTCTGGCGCTACCACGTCGACCTCCAGGAATGGTCGCGCATGCCCGACCTCCCCGCGGAACTCGCCAGCGGGGGGCTTGTCGCGCTCGATAACAAGCTGCACTACTTCGGCGGCAACGACAACAACCGCGACGACGTCAACGTGCACTACGTCCTGGATCTGAACGCCCCGACGGCATGGACGGCCGCCGCAGCGCTCCCGTCCGGGCGGAGCCACATGGGCTACGCTGTATCGGGCGGGCACATTTTCGCGATCGGGGGGCAGTTCGGGAACGATGCGCAACTCCAGACGTCGAACCTCGTGCACCACTGGGACGAGGGTTCGTGGACGGCACGGGCGCCAATGCCGGCGCCCATCTCACACGTCTCGTCCTCGACGTTCATGCTGCAAGGCCGCATCGTCGTCGCCGGCGGCGAGGCCGATCACAACGGCGCCGTCTCCAGCGTGTACGTGTACGATCCGGACCTCAATGCGTGGGACACGCTCACGCCGCTCCCTGGAAGCCGGGTTTCGGGCGCGGCGCGCGCGATCGAAGGCGTGCTGTACTTCACGGGCGGGTCGAACAAGACGACGACGTATCGCGGGGTATTTTCCGCGTAATCCGTCCGACGTGTTTGGGGATTCTTCGTTTCCAGATGCGCCCGCGCTCCAAAATCCCGCGCTGGGAAGCCGGGCGCTGTGCTATACTCACGGGCCGCCTTGATCCGTTCCGTGTGGGACGCGCAGACACCATGCCGCTGAGAGTCCTCTAAAGGTCTTTTTATGTCAGCACAGAGCACGCAGATCATCGACAACGCCGACATCGACCGCGACACCCCGCAGCCGGAAATTCATGTCGAGGAGCGCAGCCTCAAGCTCCACGACTACCTCAAGACCACCGTCAAGGTGAACGGGTCGGACCTGCACCTCCAGGGTGGTTCGGTCCCGATGATCCGCGTCGATGGCCGCGCCCGTTTCCTCGACACGCCGGCGGCCACCGACGCGCAGATGGAGGAGTTCGTCCGGCAGCTCGTCCCCGACCCGGAGAAGGCGAAAATCCTGCACGACAAGGGCGCCATCGACGTCGCCTACTCGATGGGTCCCGGCCAGCCGCGCTTCCGCACGAACGTGTTCCACAGCCGCGAGAAGTACGCGATCGTCATGCGCCGGATCATCACGAAGATCCCGCTGTTCGACGAGCTGAACCTCCCCCCGCAGGTTGAAGAGCTGGCCAACCACCACCGCGGGATCGTCGTCGTCTCGGGGACGACGGGTTCGGGCAAGTCGACGTCGCTGGCGGCGATCATCGGCAAGATCAACCGCACGCGCAACGACCGGATCATCACGGTCGAGGATCCGATCGAGTTCCAGCACGACAACGCGAAGTCGCTCGTGTCGCAGGTCGAGGTGGGCACGGACAGCGAGAGCTACGATTACGCGCTGCGGGCCATGATGCGTCAGGACCCGGACACGATCCTGATCGGCGAGATTCGCGACACGTTCTCGCTCACCACCGCGCTCCGCGCCGCCGACACCGGCCACCTGGTGTTCACGACGGTGCACGCGACGAACGCCCCGATGACCATCGAGCGCATGGTCTCGCTGTTCGACCCCAACCAGAAGGAGCTGATGCAGACGCAGCTGGGGTTGAACCTCGTCGCCGTGCTCTGTCAGCGCCTGGCCAAGCGCCGCGAGGGCAAGGGCCGCATCCCGGTCATCGAGATCATGATGGCCACGCCCATCGTGCGGAAGTACATCCTCGAAGGCGAGTTCGAGAAGCTCAAAGGCGCCGTCGGCAACCGCGAATCCGGGAGCCAGAGCTTCGACCAGCACCTCACTGAGCTGTTCCAGAAGCAGATCATCGACGTCAGCGAAGCCAAGCGCCTCGCAAGCAACGTGGACGCGTTGAACCTGGCCCTCCGCGGCATCACGAACAGCGACACGCGACTGCGGTAAGCCCGCGCGGCGGTGGTAAAACCGTGCTAAAATGGCCGCCTTTCGCGCATGGATCAATCAATCCCCGGGAAAACAATGGCAGTGGCATCCATCAGAAAGACGGCGATTTCAACTTCTCGGTGGAAAGGGAAGCCGCCGTTCATCCTTGGCGGACTGCTCCTGCTCAGCAGCCTCGCGTCCGCGCAAACGACCAAGCCCGCCAAAAAACTCATCGAGTACGGCTGGGACGCGCCCGACACGTCGTACATGCGCACCCACATCGCGACGATGGAGCAGACGCCATTCGATGGCTGCGTCTTTCATGTGAACTATGCCAGGGCTGATGGGACGACTGGGCAATTTGTGTGGGAATGCTGGAGCCGGCGCGCTTTTATGGAGGCGGACCTTCGCGCGGCGATCGACGACCTGAAGGCAACGCATTTCAAAAAGTTCACGAGCAACTTCCTTCGCTTCAACACCGCGCCCGGTGATGTGGACTGGTTTGACGACTTTGGACCGATCATCAGTAATGCGCGCCTGGCCGCGAAGATCGCGCGGGAGGGGAAAGCGGCGGGCGTTCTTTTTGACATCGAGCACTACAACTTCCCGCTGTTCGACTACCGCAAGCAGCGCGACGCGGGCAGTAAGTCGTGGGAGCAGTACGCGACCCAGGCGCGGCAGCGCGGGCGCGAGGTGATGCAGGCGTTTCAGGAAGGGTATCCGGATCTGACGATCCTCATGACCTGGGCGACGTCGCTGCCCTACATCCAAACGCAGGGTGATCCCGCGAAGCTGAAGGAGGTGGACTACGGCCTGCTCGCGCCGTTCCTCGACGGCATGCTCGAAAGCGCCACCGGGAAAACCAGGATCATCGATGGTTATGAAAGCTCCTATGCCTACAAAGACATGGAAAATTTTGTCAATGCGCGCCAACTCATGAAGGAAAAAGTGCTCGCCATGACCAATCTCGACGAGAAGCACCGGCAGCACGTCTCCGCCGGGTTCGGCGTCTGGATGGATTACAACTGGCGTGAATTCGGATGGAACGTCAGCGATTTCTCCAGGAACTTCTTCACGCCCGAAGCATTTGAAAAGACGATGCGCGCCGCATGGGAGACGGCGGACGAATACGTATGGGTTTATACCGAAGACCCCCGCTGGTGGGCTGGAGAAGGAAAGCCGGCGAAAGTGCCGCCGGAGTACGACCAGGCGCTGCGCCGCGCGACGGCACGATAAGGCTGGAGTAGCCGCTGGACGTCGTCGCGGTCCGCATGGATGCATCAGGTGGAAGCGGCGAACGTTGTAGAGTAGATTGCTGTCATCGTTCCGCGGGCACGATTGTCCACTCACTCGACGTTTTAGTCAGGAGTCTCGTTTTGACACGATTCATCATCTTATCGGTTCTTACGCCGGGATTGCTCCTTGGGTGTGTCTCAGAGCAGAAGTACAAGGATGCCAAACAGTCAAAACAGGAGGTTTCAACTCAGCTCGCCGCGGCGCAGCGAGAGCGAGATGACCTCAAGGTTCGCAATGAGCAGTATGAGGTGCAGACCGAGGCTGACAAGAACCAGATCGCGGACTTGCAGAAGAAGCTGGCCGAGCGCGATACGCAACTGACCGCCCAAAAGACGGACCTGGATGCGACGAGCGCGAAGCTAGGCGAGGCCAGCGCTAAAATGGCCAAGCTTCAGACGGACCTGGCTTCGGCGCAACGCGACAGTGCTGCGCTCAAACAGGTTCAGCAGCGGCTGGCGGATGTGGAAAAAGCCAATGCGGAGTTGCAGCAGCAGATCACGGCACTGAAGTCGCAACTGGCGGCGGCGAAGGCGCCATCCGAAACGCCGCCGCCGGCCCCCGCCCCGGCGCCTTCGACCAGCGCGCCGCCACAGCCTTAAGGGCACGAGCGATAATGCCTTCAGCCTCGTTTCGTTAAGTCGTCGGCATGCGCGTGTCGTCGCAACTTTGCCGGCGCGGAACGATGGCAACATAGTTCCTGCCGGCTCGATCGGCTTTGGCTTCTTATCCATTAAGCGACAGTCCAATTCCAGCGAGGAAGCGGACGGCGTTGTCGTGGTAGATCTTCTGCAACACCCCATCGGGCAGCGCAAGTCCGCGCAGGATCGGCTGGGCGTCCTGCGGGACGTCCGGGTCGTGGATCGGCGCGGGGCCGACGTAACCCGTCTCCCACAGCTTGCGGTGCGACCACCAACGGCTGGCGAGGAAGTCGAAGCCGCGGTCGTCGCCGCTGACCTGATCTGAACCGAAGAGAATGCGATCGGCGTTGCGGATGAGAAAATCGCGTGCTTCGTCGCGCCGGGCGCTGATCTCGCGCACCATCCATCGCGTCGCGCTGCAATCGAGCGACAGGTTCGGGAACGTTTCAAGCAATGATTGCAGCCGCCCGAGGTCTTCCGGGTTGCCGCCCAGGTGCGCCCCGATCCATGGAACCTGCGGATAGCGCTCCATCACGCGACCCCACGTCGCGTAGTGGTCGTCGCGGGCGCCGTATTTCCCGCAGTCGGCGTACTTCGTGCAGTACCACGTGTCCGGATCGCCCACGTGCGTCATCACCGCCATCCCCCGCTCCACGATCGCGTCGAAGAACGGCGTGAGCTGCGGCGCGTCCAGCTTCAGCCCGCGGCGCTGCATCGTGCTCGGGGCCATGTGGAACTTCACCATCCGGCTTCCGACGTTGCAGAACATGTCCAGCCGGCGCTTCCAGTCATCGATCCATTGTGCAAGCGGCGTCGTGCCGAGATCCTGCCACGAGGGGACGGCGATGAAGTGCAGTTTCCCCGGCCACTCGCGCTGGAGCTTCACGACCTCTTCCAGCGGCGTCATCGTGACGAACGCGCCGATGCCGTAGTGGGCAGCAGTCTCGAACCACGTCGGCGCATGACGGGCGGCGAGGAGGTGGCAGTGAAAGTCGATGACGATCCCCTTCACCTTGGGGCGCGGAATGGAGCGATGGAAGTCGATGTTGGCGCGGTTGTGGTCGGGGAGCGCTTGCGCGGGAGCGGGTGCGGTTGCAGGATCAGGGGATGTCGCGGTCGCGTCGCTCATCGTGGTGAGGAATCATAGTCGTCGTGAAGCGCCGCTGTGTGAAGCGCCGCCGCTCGCGGCGGGTTGTCCTTCCCTCGCTCGAATGGAAGAAACCCGCCGCAAGCCGCGGCGCTTCACGGGTCGTTCGGGCGCGGCGCCGCGATCGCCGCCAACAGCGCGGCGCGGTTCTGCGCCCACGCGACCGTGCCGGGATCCTCCCGCGGCAACTCCAGCGTGACGATCGGGATCTGCCTGTCGATCCCCGCCCAGCTCCCCAGGCTCCCCGGCGTCGGGTAGCCCATCGTCGCGGTGACCGGATAACCGTTGTGTTTGAACATCGCCTCGGCCAGCCACCGCGCCGGCCCGTCGTAGTTGTTGCAATGCCTGCCGCGGGCGATCGAGTGGATCGAGACGATGCGGTCGGGGTTGAGCGACTTGATCGCCTGCTGGATCGCGCGCGACTCCGGCTCGGTGCCGGGGGCGGCGCCGTTGCTGGTCAACCGGTTCTTGACGGGTTTCCAGTTTTTCGCCGGGAAGTTCCGGTTCACGTCGACGCCGTTCGCGTTGCCGCGCGTCCTGGCGATGAGCGCATCGGGGTTGGCGTTGGCGATGATCACGACCGGCCGCCTCGCGTCGCCCGGATTCGCGCGCAGGTGCGCGATCAGCTGCTCGGCGACGTACACGCTCGTCGGCTCGGTCCCGCTGTGCGTTCCGCCGATGATCAGCACCGGGCGACCCGTGCTCGGGCCGAAGGTAATCATCTCGATGGGCCTGCCCTGCACGGAACTTCCCAGCTGCGTGAAGCGCGGCCCGGCCGGCAGCTCGCGCATCTGCGGCTCGGGCCGGCCGGCGCAGCCGACGAACATGGACAGGACGATCAGTGAGACGAACTGCTGCTTCACGCTGCGAATCCTTTCGCGGTGGTGCTGGAAGGCGACGGGCTTTCCTGCGGGGCAAGGTACATGCGATGGGGCGAGCGCTCCATCCCTCATTCCCCTCTTCCCTTCGCGCCGTCGCGGTTGAGGTTCTCTTGCTCTCCCGAAGTGAGCGGGCGGAGTGAATTTCAACCGCGAAGATCGCGATGGCGCGAAGGAAGACGCGAAAAAAGCCCCTTGAGGAAAGCTGCGTCCCTGTTTCCGAGCCCTGTTTCCGAGCCGCTGCAACATCAAGCGGAGCGGATTCGCCGCGACCACGATGCTATCGGACGCGAGTGGTGTTTTCACCGTGTGCGGAAATCGGGGAAAGATGGGTCATGACGCGGGACGGTCGCGTGGTCATAATGGCGGACATGGCGCGGCGAGGGAAATTGCCGGACAAGGCGAAGTCGATCAGTCGCACCGGGACGACGGGAGTTGGCGTTAAGACGGGCGCATTGCCGTTGGCGAAGCGCGACGTGCCCCCGCTCCCGCCCATCGAGCGGAAGAGCGACGCGCCTGCACCGAGCGAACCTGAAGCAGCGCCGGCGCCGCTGCCCGTTTCAACGCCGGAGGTGAACGACGCGTCGAAACAGGCGACGGCGTCGTCGTATGCGGGACCGAAGCGGCGCGCGGCTGATGCGTTGCCCTCGGCTAAGCCACAAGCGGCGGAACCGCAACTTCCTCCCGAAGCGCCTCCCGAACCCGTCGCGCCGCCTCCTCCACTCCCTCCCCTGTTGTTCGAGATCGCGTGGGAAGTCTGCTGGCAGCTCGGGGGGATCTACACCGTCCTGCGCTCCAAGGCCGACAGCATGAAGGAGCGGTGGGACGACCGCTACTGCCTCATCGGCCCGTACAACCCCGCCACGGCGGCGGTGGAGTTCGAGGAGCGGCCCACCGAAGGCATCATCCGCGAGACGCTCGATCGGCTGCGCGCGCAGGGCGTCCCCTGCCACTTCGGTCGCTGGCTGATCCCCGGCCGGCCGCGCGTGATTCTGCTCGACTATCGCTCGCGCTACCCGAATCTCGACGGCGACAAGTACCTGCTGTGGAAGGACCACGGCATCTCGACGCAGAGCAATGACGGGGAGGTGAACGAGGTCACCGCCTTCGGCTTCACCGTCACGCAGTTCTTCCACGAGCTGAGCCAGGTCGCCGGCGAGCGCACGATTCTCGCGCACTTCCACGAGTGGATGGCCGGCGTGGCCGTGCCGCGCATCGCGCACCTGAAGCTGCCGATCACCACCGTTTTCACGACGCACGCGACGCTGCTGGGGCGGTATCTCGCCAGCGACAGCCCCGCGTTTTACGATCACCTCCCGTTCATTAACCCCGACGAGCAGGCGGGCAAGTACAATATCTGGCCGCGGTATGCGATCGAGCGCGCCGCGGCCCACGCGTCGACGGTGTTCACGACAGTCAGCGAAGTCACCGCATATGAAGCCGAGCGGCTCCTGGGCCGCAAGCCCGATGCGATCCTGCCGAATGGGCTGAACATTCATCGCTTCTCCGCGATTCACGAGTTCCAGAACCTGCACCGGGCGTACAAGGAGCGGATTCAGGAGTTCGTGATGGGGCACTTTTTCCCCAGCTACACGTTCGACCTGGACAATACCGTCTATTTCTTCACCTCCGGCCGATACGAGTACCGCAACAAGGGGATGGACCTGTTCATCGAGGCGATGGCGCGCCTCAACGCGCGGATGAAGGATCTGCCGGCCGCGAACCGGCCGACGGTGATCGGGTTCATCATCACGCGCGCCGCGACGCGCAGCATCAACGTGGTAGCGCTGCAGAGCCAGTCGATGTTCGATGATCTTCGCAACACGTGCGAAGAGATCCAGGAGCACATGGGCGAGCGGCTGTTCCACTCCGCCGCCAACGGGCGCATCCCCACGTTCGGCGAGCTGCTCCCCGACGACGCGCAGGTGCGCCTGAAGCGCGCGATGCACGCCTGGCGCACGAGCCGCCAGCCGCTGATCGTCACGCACGATTTGTCCGATGACGCGAACGACCCGATCCTCCAGCACCTGCGCGCCCGCAACCTCTGCAACGGGGGCGATGACCCGGTGAAGATGGTCTTTCACCCCGAGTTCGTCACGCAAACCAGCCCGCTGCTGAACATGGACTACGACCAGTTCGTGCGCGGGTGTCACCTGGGCGTGTTCCCGAGCTACTATGAGCCGTGGGGCTACACCCCGATGGAGAGCATCGCCATGGGCGTGCCGGCGGTGACGACGGACCTCAGCGGGTTCGGCGCGTATGTTGAGCGCCACATCCCGGATGCGGCGCAGAACGGCGTGACGGTGCTCAACCGCCGCTACAAGAGCTTCGACGACAGCGTGGACGAGCTGGCGAATTATTTCTTCGACTTCGCCCGCCAGACGCGCCGCCAGCGCATCGAGCTGCGCAATCGCGTGGAGCGGTTGAGCGAATTATTCGACTGGTCCGCCCTGGTGAAGCACTACCACGACGCCCACGACCTGGCGATGGCGCGCGTCCGCGCCGCCGTGCCGGGGACGCTGGAAGTTCGACCGATATGACTTCGCGAGGGGGTAAGACGCTGGCGTCCCCGCGGACGATTCGATACAACCAATCCATGCCTATCCGACTTACCCCAAAGAGCAGGTTTGTTTTCATCGGCGACTCGATCACCGACTGCGGCCGCGGCGGGGAGTCCGAGGGGATCGGGAGCGGATACGTCCGGTTCATCCGCGACTCCCTTCGCGCCAAAGACCCGGCCCACGCGCCGGAAGTCCTCAACCGCGGCATCAGCGGGAACAAGGTGACCAACCTGAAGGACCGCTGGCAGCGCGACGTGATCGACCTGGCCCCCAACGTGCTGTCGATCATGATCGGCATCAACGACGTGTGGCACGGGTTGAACCCCGGCGGCGCCGGCGTGGATCTGGGCACGTACGGCAAGACGTACGCCGAGCTGGTCGCGCAGGTGAAGGAAAAGCATCCCCAATGCGCGATCGTCCTCTGCGAGCCGACGATCATCTCCCCGCCGGCGAATGCGAAGGGGAACGAGGCGCTGCGCCCGTACGTCAATGCCGTGCGCGAGCTGGCGGTGGAGCAGAAGGTGGCGCTCGTCCCGCTGCACGACGTGTTCCTCAATGCCGCCAAAGCCCGTCCTGACATCGACTGGGCGACCGACGGCGTCCATCCCACGAGCAGCGGCCACATGCTCATCGCGCGACATTGGCTGGCGGCGACGCAATTGCTCTGACCCGATTCGCAACGCCTCCGCGCGCAAGCAACGCCTGATCCGCATTGATCACAGCGGCCATGGCTGCGCTTATTTTCACAGAAGCCCGATTGACGTTTTATCGGACGCGCGATGCGTCGCGCGTCCGAATAACTGTTTCCGCGCGCTTGGCGCTCATGTCGCGACCTGTCCAGCCGATACAAACGTCATAACCCGTGCCGCTCGCCGTTGGAGGCCCGGCCTTAGTTTTCCCTGTTGTTGGAAGGAGTCCTCGAATGTCGGACGAAATGAAGAATGACGTGTCGCCCACCGTCGCCCTGTTCCAGAAGGCCCACGCGAACCTCGTGCAGCTTCAGCGGCTGGACGATCAAATCGCCCAGCTGGCCGAGAAGCGGCGCAAGACCCAGGCCGAGCTGCGCGAGGCGCAGGCGATGCTGAACGAAGAGATCGATCGCGCCGCCACCCCGGCCGACGAGGCGTCGATGAAGATTGCCTCCGCCAACGCCACCCGTCGCAACAACGGCGCCGCCCTGGCCGAAGCGGCATAGTGCCGCGGGTACGCGGAAGTTCCAAGAACCAAGAGCCAGGAACCAAACAAGTTCCAAGCTCAAAAAAATGCAAAGGACCAAACGGCAGATCCCGTTTGGTTCTTTGCTTTTTGGTTCTTTGGAACTTTGTTTGGTTCTTGGCTCTTGGTTCTTCTCGGTCGGCGTATTTCACGGTTCGTCAAACGTCCCCCACCCGCATCCCCGCCCTCGCGACGCGGGCAGACGCAATCTCCGCCAGTGCGTCGGTTGCGTACTTCACATCCTGCTTGCTGAGAAACGGGCCGAAGCTCAAGCGGGTCGTTCCGCCGCAGTCGGCGGTGCCGAAGGCGGCGTGGGCGAGCGGAGCGCAGTGGATGCCCGGGCGGGTGAGGATGCCGTAGGTCGTCTCGAGGATGACCGCCAGCTCGTGCGCGTCGTAGCCGTCGATCTGCACGGAGAACACGCCGATCCGGTCGCGCACGCCCTGGGGGCCGTGATAGCGCAACCCCTCGACGTCGCTGGCGCCGTCGATGAAGGTGCGGACGAGGTCGCGGTCGTGTTCGTAAAGCTTCTCGACCGTCTGCTCGGCGACCCACTTCACTCCCTCGGCCAAGCCCGCGATGCCGATCGCGTTGTGGCTACCGGGCTCGTACTTGTCGGGCAGAAACTCTGGCTGCACCGGCTGGTCACTGACCGATCCGGTGCCGCCTTCCTTCAGCGGCGCGAGGATTTTTTCGATGCCCGGGCGGACGTAGAGGAACCCCGTCCCGCCGGGACCGAGCAGCCCCTTGTGCCCGGGCGCCGCCAGGAGGTCGATGAAATCCGCCTGCACGTCGATGGGCACGTGGCCGGCCGACTGCGCCGCGTCAACGACCATGGGAATGGTGTGCTCGCGCGCGATGGACCCGATCTCGCGCAGCGGCTGCACCGTGCCGGTCACGTTGCTCGCGTGGGTGACGGCGATGAGCTTCGTGGCTGGACGGATCGCGCGGCGGATGTCATCGGGATCGATCAGTCCCGTCAGCGGATCCACCGGCACGCGCGTCTGCTCGATCCATCCGCGCGCCGCCAGCGCGTGCAGCGGGCGCAGGATCGAGTTGTGGTCGATGTGCGAGCAAATCGCATGAGCAACGGGCGAGGGGCCAGGAACCAGGGGCGAGAGCAGTCCTTTGATCGCGAGGTTCAGCGCATCCGAGCAGTTGAGCGTGAAGATGAAGTGCTCGGGTTTTTCCCCGTGGAAAAGCTGATTCAACCGCCGTCGGCAGTCGGTGAGGATGGCGGCGGATTCGACGGCTTCGGCGTACGCGCCGCGCCCGGGGCTGGCGCCCAGCTCGGTCGCGTAGCGCGTCATCGCCGCCAAAACCGAAGCGGGCTTCGGGAAGCTGGTGGCGGCGTTGTCCATGTACAGTCGGCGGGGGGACGGCTGGGTCATTGCAAGGGAAATTGTAGGGGACCGCGCGGATCGTGTCATGAGCGGTTTACGCGCTGCCGTTCCGTCGCGCGCCGCTTAGCGTAAAGCTCATGAATACGATAAAGGTCTACGGCGCCGGCTGGTGTGAGGACACGCGGGAAACCCGTGACTACCTCGACCGCATCGGCGTGAGCTACGAATACCTCGACGTTGACGCCGACCCGGCAGCGAATGATTGGGTCGTCCAGCACAACGGTGGGAAGCAGAAGACGCCGACCGTCGTCATCGCCGACCAGATTCTCGTCGAGCCGGAGAACGCAGATTTGGAGAACGCGCTGCGCCGCGCGGGAGAGCGGTAATCTCTCCTCTCCCTGGGCACAGGGAGAGGAGACGAGAACCGTTTCGCGCGCTCCGGCTCGCTTGGCGGCGCGGTACAACGCGCGGCATGTTCATCTTCGGCAATCGCGGTCGTCGTCGCGGCGGCGGGGGGCGGTGGATCATCGCTGTCGCCATCGCGCTGTTCGGCGTCGTTGGCTACTTCACGAAGGAAAAGGTTTTCAACACCGAGACGGGCCAGAGCTACCGCCGCGCCATGGACGTCGACGAGCAGAAAGCGCTGGGGCTTCAGGCGGCCAAGCAGATGATCCCGCAGATGGGCGGGGAGGTGCCTCCGTCGAGCGACCCCGACGCGGCTTTGGTCGACGAAGTCGGCGAGCGCCTCGTCCGCAACTCCGGGGCGGCCAAGACCGACTTCGCCGACAACTTCAACTTCTACCTCGTCGACGAACCGGACAAGATCAACGCTTTCGCCCTGCCCGGGGGGCAGATCTCGATCACGCGCGGGCTGATGGACCGGCTGGAGAACGAAGCGCAGCTGGCTGGCGTGCTCGGGCACGAGATCGGGCATGTCATCGCCGAGCACTCCGCCCAGCAGATGGCCAAGGGGCAGCTCGGGCGGACGCTCGCGCTGGCCGTCGGCGTCGGCGCATCCGGGGAGGACGGCGCCGGCCGCTACGCCGGCGTCGCCGCGGCGATGGCGGCGCAGATGGTCAACCTCAAGTACGGCCGCGACGACGAATCCCAGTCGGACGAGATCGGTTTGAAGTACATGGTCCAAACCGGCTACGACCCCCAGGAAATGCTCGGCGTGATGCGCATCCTCGGCGAAGCCTCCCAAGGCGGGAAACAGCCCGAGTTCCTCTCATCCCACCCTCACCCTGAAACCCGCATCGCGACGATCAAGGCATTTCTGGAGAAAAACCAGGACGAGCTTTCGAAGCTGAACTTGACCAAGGGTCGAACGCTGCGCGGTGGACCCAACGAATCCCGTCTTGAGCGATAATCCCCCTCGGCGTGCTCGCTTCAGCGAGCATGTCCCAGCAGGTTCCCATTATCGAAATCGACCTTTTGGGCGCCTCCGTCCCTCCTGTCCCCCTCCGTACATTGCTATACTGTCAGGTACACGAGCAGGGAGGTCTTATGAGTCGTTTGGATCGACACGTCGCGATGGTGCAGAACAAGCTCGCGCTGGGGCGATTTCTCCAGGCGCTGGCATGGTCGCTGCTGGTCTTCGCCGCGATCGTGTGGGGGGTGATTCTTGTCGAGCGGATCTTCCAGGTGCATCCCCCGCGCGCGATGGTTCTCTTCTGGACCGGGCTTGGCGTGTCCGTCCTGGCGGCGCTGAGCTACTCGATCTGGCGCCGCCCCAGCGCCCAGCAGGCGGCGGTCGCGATCGACGAAAAGCTGGCGCTGAAGGAGAAGTTCAGCACCGCCCTCTACGTCCGCCCGATGAAAGACGCCTTTGCCGTCGCCGCCGTTAAGGACGCCGAGCGGACGGCGGAGAACGTGTCGCTCACGAAAAAGTTCCCGCTCCACTTTCCGCGCGTCGCGTACGGCACGCTCACCATCGCGCTGGCCGCGTTTCTCACCGCGCAGCTCATGAAGCCGATGGACCTGTTCGGCAAGGCCGAGCAGCAGAAAAAGATGGTTGCCGAGCAGATCAGGAAGGACGACGCGAAGAAGGCCGTCGAGGAGGCGCTGGCGCAGGTGAATTCCGTCCCCAAGGGCGCGTCCGATG
Source organism: Tepidisphaerales bacterium (assembly GCA_038233535.1). Classification (GTDB taxonomy): domain Bacteria; phylum Planctomycetota; class Phycisphaerae; order Tepidisphaerales; family Tepidisphaeraceae; genus DASYWJ01. The sequence continues at coordinate 13,601 of JBBSLV010000040.1, forward strand.
ACGAGAAAGTGCAGTTGGCCAAGCGCGATCTGGAGCTGATGCTCGCCGCCCCGATGAAGAACCCCGACCAGGCCAAGCGCAACGCCGCCAAGGCATTGCAGGACGTCGGGGAAGCGCTGAAGGATCAGATCCAGAACAACCAGCGCTACGCCGAGGCGCAGATGGACGCGAAGATGTTCAAAAACGCGCTCCCCCCCGGCGATGAGAAAGGCCCCATCGCCGACGCGCAGCGGCAGTTGGCCAAAGGCGACTTCGGCGAAGCGCTCAACGAGCTGAACGACGCGGTCAAGAATTTCGACAAGATGGACGCCGGGGAGCAGGAGAAGGCCGCGGCTCAGATGAAAAACATGTCGCAGCAGCTTCAGCAGATGGCCAACGACCCGAAGGTGCAGGAGCAGATCGCCCGACAGCTTCAGCAGCAGATGGGGATGAACCCCCAGCAGGCGCAGCAGATGGCCCAGCAGATGCAGCAGGCCGCCAACGGCGACAAGCAGGCGCAGCAGCAGATGCAGCAGCAGGTCGCCCAGCAGATGAAACAGCTCCAGCAGCAGGCGAACGCCGGCAATCAGCAGGCCGCACAGCAGCTTCAGCAGATGCAGCAGGCCATGCAGCAGGCGCAGGCGATGGCCAATGCCCAGCAGCAGGCGCAGCAGATGGCACAGGCCGCCCAGCAGATGGCGCAGGCGATGCAGCAGGGCGCGCAAGCCGACCAGCAACCGGGTCAGCAACCGGGTCAGCAACCTGGTCAACAACCGGGTCAACAACCGGGTCAACAGCCCGGTCAGCAACCGGGACAGCAGCCTGGTCAACAGCCTGGCGGTCAGCAGGGCATGCAGCAGGCGATGGCGCA
>JBBSLV010000041.1:0-14295 GCA_038233535.1 Tepidisphaerales bacterium
ACTCGTCACTGGTCACTAGTCATTGGTCAAAAACCAATTCCCTGACAAGTGACCAGTGACGAGTGACCAATGACACGGAGTTTCCAATGTCCCGTCACATGATGCGCGGCCGGCAGCTCAGCCGCGACACTGAACACCGCAAGGCGCTGCGCCGCAACATGGTGCAGAGCCTGTTCGAGCACGGCAAGATCCGCACGACCCCGGCCAAGGCCAAGGAAGTACGGGCATTCGCCGAGAAGCTGATCACGCTGGCGCGCACCGGCACGTTGCTGGCGCGGCGGCGGGTCATCGCGGCCCTTCAGGACCGCCGGCTCGTCAACGACAACCAGGATCCGATCGAAGAAGGCCCCACGCGCACGGTGGTGCAGCGGCTGTTCAACGAGGTCGCCCCGAAGTTCGCCGACCGGCGCGGGGGGTACACCCGCATCATCAAGACCAGCGACTTCCGCATCGGCGACGGCGGGGACATCGTCCTGCTCCAACTGCTGACGGAAGAGTCGGCGCCCACGGGCACCGCCCGTCGCTCGGCGGGCCTCCGCCGCAAGCGCAACGAGCGCAAGCATCAGTTCGCCTCCCGCGCCCTGAAAAAGGGTCGCGGGGGCGACAAGGCCGAAGCCCCCGCCGAAGCCCCCGCCGCAGCACCCGCGGCGCCGGCCGAGGGTGGCGAATCGCCCTCGCCCTGAAGCCGAGTCGGCTGTCCCGACGTCCGCTCATCATCCGATTGAAGCGAATGGGCCGGTTAATCCACCGGCCCTTTCGCTTTTTCCAAGATTGCCCGTTCCCACATCGCCGTGCGTCTGGCACCCTTTCCTCTTGCGCAAGGGGGTCTCATGGGCGAGTGTGCCTAAGTTGTGCGGCACTAACGCATTGTTGACACGCGCGAATCGCCTCTCGTAGAATCGCCCCCTCGTCAGGGCAAGGAACTCAGGGGAAATTCATCGCATCCCTTCGAGTGCACCTCATGAGGGTGGACGTTGGATTGGTGTGAAGCGAAGTCGTTCCCAACCCCATGACGATGGCCGCGCCACGGAAGGCACACTCGGCCGTTTATGATTCGCGTCGCCGGTGGATGCCGGCGGCGGGGTCATTAACCATTGCCGAAAGACATTTCTTCGTATGTTGAACGCGCTGCTTAAAGACCTGCTCGTGCTTGGCTACGTCGGCGTCCTGATGATGGTCGCGCTGTACGGCTTCCACCGGTACGTCCTCGTGTATCTTTACGTGAAGCACCGTCACAACGGGTATCAGCCCAAGGGTCGCTTTGACTTGCTGCCCCGCGTGACCGTGCAGTTGCCGATGTACAACGAGGACACGGTTGCCGAACGCATCATCTCCTCGACGTGCGCGCTCGATTACCCGCTCGACAAGCTTCAGATCCAGGTTCTCGACGACAGCACCGACCACTCGGCCGACATCGCGAAGCAGGCCGTCAACACCTGGGCGGCCAAGGGCTATCCAATCGAGTACATCCACCGCACGAACCGCGAAGGATACAAGGCCGGCGCGCTCGAAGCGGGGTTGAAGTCCGCCAGCGGGGAGTACATCGCGATCTTTGACGCCGACTTCGTCCCCCCGTGCGACATCCTGCATAACGTCGTCGACTACTTCACCGACGACAAAATCGGGATGGTTCAGGTCCGCTGGGACCACCTCAACCGCGACGCCTCGCTGCTCACCAAGAGCCAGGCGATCTTTCTCGACGGCCACTTCGTCATCGAGCACACGGCCCGCAACCGCTCGGGGCGGTTCATGCACTTCAATGGTACGGCCGGGGTGTGGCGGCGCACCACCATCGCCGACGCCGGGGGGTGGCAGCACGACACGCTCACCGAAGACCTCGACCTCAGCTACCGCGCGCAGATGAAGGGCTGGCAGTTCGTCTACCTCCCCCAGTACGCCGCCCCCGCTGAATTACCGCCGGAGATGATCGGCTTCAAGCAGCAGGCCTACCGCTGGACCAAGGGAAGCTTCCAAACCGCCATCAAGCTGCTGCCCGGCATCCTGCGCAGCCGCAACCTGCCCAAGCACGTGAAGGCCGAAGCGTTCTTCCACCTGACAAACACGATCGTCTACCCGCTGATGGTGTTGCTGACGCTGCTGATGTATCCGACGTTCATCGGGTTCGCGACGGTGCTGAAATCCAACAGCTGGGGCAACTACGTGTTCAGCGCCAGCCTGTTCATCCTCGCCACCTGCTCGGCCAGCACGTTCTTCATCTTCGGCCAGAAGGAACTCTTCGGCCGCGAAGCCGGCTGGCGCACGCTGCTGTACATGCCCGCGCTGATGGCGCTGGGCGTGGGCGTGAGTTTGAACAACGCCAAGGCCGTGCTCGACGCGATCTGGACCGCCTACCGCCGCAAGCCCAGCGAGTTCGTCCGCACGCCCAAGTACGGCGCCAGCGGTCAATCCCGAGCGCGATACAAGACCGCCAGCGTCTTCACGTTCAGCCGACTGGCGCTCCCGATCGTCGAGATCGCGTTCGGGTTTTACATGGTCAGTTGCACGTGGATCAGCGTGTGGTACCTCTGCGGCCTGTGGCCCGGGCAGCCCAGGAGCGGCATCGCCACCGTCCCATTCCTGCTGATCTTCGCCGGCGGATTTCTGTACGTCGGCTTCGGCTCGCTGCACGCGATGTGGCAGATGCACCGCGACTCGATGGGAATCGAGCCGATGCTTCCGGTGGCTGAGGAGATCGAGCCGCTTCAAGTGACGTAACGATCTTCGAGATCTGTCGTGAACCGGGGCTTCCGCCACCGGCTATGAATGAAAGCCGCCTTTGCGCTCATAGCCGGAGGCGGAAGCCCCGGTCTTTTTTTGCGCGAGTCACAACCACCGTCGCCGGCGAAACAGCAGCAGCAGCACGGCGACGAGGCCGAGGACCAGGAGCATCGACACCCAGAACCCCGCCGGGTGGTTCAGCACCCATCCCCAGCCGCCGACGCGCTGGTCGTTGAAGTTCATCCCGAAGAAGCTGGTGACGATCGTCATCGGCAAAGCGATCACCGTGATGATCGTCAGCGTTTTCATGATCTGGTTGAGGTTGTTGCTGATGCTCGACATGTAGATGTCGCGCACGCCCACGACCAGGTCGCGGTACAGCTCGATCGTCTCGACGGCGCGGATCAGGTGGTCGAGCACGTCGCGCAGGTAGATGCGCGTGGACTCGCGGATGAACGGAACTTCGCCGCGCGTGAGCTGCGCCAGGACTTCCCGCTGCGGGCCGATGATCCGTCGGAGGTTCAGCAGCTCGCGCTTTTTCATGGTGATGTGCGTCAGCAGCGACGGCGTAGGCTCGTTCATCGCCTCTTCTTCCAGCTCGTCCAGCGCATCCTGCATGTCTTCGAGGATCGGCTGATACTTGTCGACCAGCCGGTCGAGCACATGGTGCAGGAGCAGGTCGATGCCCGGATCGAGCACGAGCCGCGGGTCGCCCTTGGCCCGCGCGAGCAGCGGCTGAAGCGCGCTCATGGGCTCGTCGTGGATCGTCAGCAGGTAGCGCTCGGACACGAACATGTCCAGCTCTTCGGTCTTGAGCTTCTTGGCGCCTTTGGGCATCTCGGCGCCGTGGATCACCATGTAGAAGTATCCCTGCTTGCAGGCGTCGCCGACGTGGTTGTAGCTTTCGATCTTCGGACGCTGCGAGCGGTTGATCGAGTCTTCGATGGCCAGCGGGTGGAAACCGAAGATCTCGTCGAGAATCGCGTAATCTTCGTCCTCGGGCTTCTCGATGTCGATCCACATGACCGCGCCACCGTCGCGCAAGGCGGCGGCGAGGTTCTGGTGGCTTGGGTCGTCGGAAACGCGACCGTCGCCGAACTTAATGAATGCGCTGACCATCGGTGCATCGTAATGTATCGGCTTGGGTCGTCGGCGACTAATCTCACGCGCCTGTTGCGATGTGCGCCCAGGGCAGTCCCACGCCTGATTTCTGTACACTGACGCACGAATGTCCACGCTCGAACTCCCGCGCACGAACGGCTGCCTCGGTTGCGGCCCGGCCAACCCCTACGGGCTTCGGCTCACGTTGCGCGTTGACCCCAACACCGGCGTCGTCACCGTTCCGTTCAGCCCACAGCAGGAGCACATCGGCTTCGAAGGCATCATCCACGGCGGGCTGCTCGCCACGGTCGTCGATGAGGCGATGGTCTGGGCCGCCACGTGGAGCGGCAAGCGGTTCTGCGTCTGCGGTGAACTTAGCGTTCGCTTCCGAGCCTCGGCCAGCGTCGGATCGAGGCTGACGGTCGAGGCGAAAGTCGAATACAGCCGCCCGAAGCTCATCCAGGTTGCCGCCACGATCCGAACCCCCAGCGGCGGCGTCATCGCCGCCGGCGAGGGCAAGTACATCCCGCTGGCGACGGACCAGAGCGAACGCATGATGCGCACGCTCGTCCCCGATCCGACCACTCATGAAGCCATGGCGATGCTCACGCGCGGCATCCCGCTGGACGATCCGTAAGCCGTGGTTCTGCGCCGTGGTTCTACGCCGCGGGTCGGTTCGCGACCTCCAGCGAGACGATCTGTGCCACGCGGATGATCACGACGCGGTCGTCCTCGGGCGTGTAGTACGTAACGGTGACGCCGTCCCGGCTCCGGGCGAAGAACTCGGGCGAGTCAACGAAGTACGCCCGTTCGTCCGCCGTGCGAATGTCGAACGGCTGGAACGGTTCGGCGTCCACAAACTCGAGGATGCGTTGGAAGAACTTGTTGTCGTCCATGATCGTGATTATACCCGCGCGTCGTAGAGTTGTAGCCAAGCGTTCTAAATCAAGGGGACGAGCAGGATTTGTCCCGTTCACGCTTTCACCGTCATCGTATTGTTTCATCCATGCCATCACTCGACCAGGTTCTTTCCACCATTGACGGCCGGCGCGATCAGGCGGTCGCGGCGCTGTCGGATTTCCTCCGCATCCCCAGCGTCAGCACGAAGCCGGAGCATCAGCCGGACATGCTCCGCTGCGCGACGTGGCTCGCCGACCAGTTGAAGTTCGGCGGCCTGGATGTCGCCATCATGCCCACCGGCGGTCACCCGATCGTCGTCGCGAAGAACAACCACCAGCCCGGCCGGCCGACCGTGTTGCTGTACGGGCACTACGACGTGCAGCCGGCGGAGCCGTTGGAGCTGTGGACGACCGGACCGTTCGAGCCAACCGTGCGGAAGGATGATATGGGCCACGATGCGCTGTTCGCCCGCGGCGCCGTCGACGACAAAGGTCAGGTCTGGGCGCACGTCGAGGCGATCCTCGCGTGGCAGGCGCACGGGGGGCTTCCGATCAATCTCACCATGCTCGTGGAAGGCGAGGAGGAGATCGGCAGCGAGCACCTCGAAGCATTCGTGAAGCAGCACGCCGAGCAGCTTCGCGCCGATGTCGCCGTCGTCAGCGACACCAACCAGTTCGCCCGCGGCGTGCCCGCCATCACCTACGGATTGCGCGGACTGGCGTACATGGAACTGATCGTCACCGGCCCGAGCCACGACCTGCATAGCGGACTGTATGGCGGGGCGGTGCCAAACCCGGCGAACGTGCTGGCGCGGCTGATTGCGTCGCTGCACGATCAGCAGGGGCGAGTCGACATTCCGGGTTTTTATGACGACGTCACCCCGCTGTCGCCGCAGGAGCGGGCGCAATGGCGGGCGCTGCCATTCAGCGAGAAGGAGTTCGCCGCCAGCGTCGGACTGTCCGAAGGGACCGGCGAAGCGGGTTACACGTCGCTCGAGCGCAAGTGGGCCCGCCCGACGTGTGACGTGAACGGCATCACGACCGGCTACCAGGGCCCGGGCGCGAAAACGGTCATTCCTTCAAAAGCGTCGGCGAAAATCTCGATGCGTCTGGTCCCCAACCAGAACCCCGCCAGGATCGTCGCCGGCTTCGAAACCGCGATGCGCGAGCGCGCCCCGAAGAACGTGAAAATCGACGTCACCTGCCACAGCCACACGCCCGGCGTCGTCGTGCCCATCGAAGGCGACGCCATGCGCCTCGCAGCCGAGGCGATGGAGATCGGCTTCGGAAAAACGCCCGCGCTGATGCGCGAGGGCGGGAGCATCCCGGTGGTCAATTTGCTCAAGCGCGTGCTCGGCGTCGACACGCTGCTGCTCGGCTTCGGATTGCCGGACGATCGCGTGCATTCGCCGAACGAGAAATTCTACCTTGATGCCCTGCACAAGGGCGCCCGCACGGCGGGGGCGCTGTACGAGAAGCTGACGCAGCTTCAGACGAGCCGTTAAACACAAAATCGATGCGTGGGACAGGTCGTCGCTTCTCCTATCACTACGCCGGGATCAGCTTCCGCGGATTCTCGATCGTCAGCTTCGCGATTGCATCCTCGCCCGCCAGGTCGATCGCATTGCGCAGCCCGTTCATCCGGATCGCCATCGACTGCGGATTGTGCGTGTCGCTGCCGAGCATGAAGTAGCGGCCTTCGAGCAGGTACTGCTCCGCGACGCGGCGCGTGTGCGAATCGAGCGGGTCGCCGAAGCACTGCAAGTTGCCCTGAAGGAGCATTCCGAGGTCCGCGAAGACATCCGCGAGTTCGGGGTGATCCTGCACCGCCCGCATCCGCTCGGGGTGGGCGAGGATGACGGTGTGGCCGCGCGACTGGAGAAACCGCACAGTCGGCTCGAAGAACTGCGGCAGCGACTGCGCCCACATGTCGATCAGGGCGTAGCGCTCGCCCATGCCGTAGGTGATGAGGTACTCGTCGGTGAGGTTGCGGACCCCCTCGTGCAGGTTCAGCTCACCCCCGGGCATGACCTTGAGTGGGACGCCGGCTTCGTCCAACTTCTCCTGTAGCGCCCGGGTCCAGACGGGGACGTTGGCCTTGGTGATGTTGTCATAGCTCGGCCAGACGTGCGGCGTGCAGAAAGCGTGCGTGTACCCGGCGGCGACCAGCTCGCGGGCGCAACCGATCGACTCGCCGATGGTTTTGCACCCGTCATCGACGCCGGGCAGCAGGTGAGAATGAACGTCGATCCGTCCGGTCGTCATTTACTGATGCTCCTCGGGTTTGGTCAGGGCGAACGTGCTGTCGCCGGGCAGGTAATCGTCCAGACGTCCCACGTCGGGCGTGAGCATTTTGCAGAACGCCCACACGTCGCTGGGCTGATGCCAGTGCAGGTAGCTTACGCCCGCCAGCTCCGGCGAGGCGAGGAAGTTGAACACGAGCGTCCGGGCGGCGGCATCGTAGGCTTTGCGGATCGTCGGGTAGAACGACGCGGGGTCGAGCGTGTTGAGCGAGCCGCTGAAATAGACGACGTCGGCGGCGACGAACAAGCGCAGCGGCTCGCGGACAAAATCGGCGCGGACGATCATCGCGTTGGGATGGCGTTTCGCCTCCGCCGCGTCCGCCAGCGCCGTGACGGCTTCGAGGCCGACGTAATGCGCGGGCTTGACGTTCCAGGCGAGCAGGAAGTCGAGCAAATCCGCCCGCCCGCAGCCGACGTCGAGGATCGACTTGCCGTTAAGCCCGACGATTCGCGTCAGCGCGGCAAACCGCGCCGCCTGCGTTTGCGGGCTGGCCCACAGCAGCGAACTGAAGCCTCCCCCGTGCCGCGACGCGGCCTTCTGGTAGGGCGCGAGGTAGAATGGCGGCGTCTCCGTGGTCACGTGCGCACTCTATGCGCCTCCTGCCCCCGTGCCAACTCCCGTGCCAACTGTCGCAACGAACGCGACGTCCCGTTACGATGCGCGACTCACATGCGTTTGCTGCTCCACGGAAACCTCACCCCCGCCGTCGCCGACGCGCTGGCGCGCCATGAGCACACGGCATTCCCGTTTGACCAGTTGGGCATGCCCGATAGCGCAACGCTCGCCGAGGTCGTCCGGGCATCCCAGGCGAAACAATGGGACATTGTCACGAGCGACCCCGCTCTCGTGAACGCCGTCTTCGACGAGGCCATCTGGTTCAACCGCTCGATCGTGTTCTTGCAATTGCCCGGGGCGGACGTCGAGCAGGACGACGCGATCGACCGGTTGTTCACGCGCTACAAACGATTGACGCCGGGCCGGCTTTACACCGTCACGGAAACGCGCGTGAAAGTTCGACAACTGCCTTCGAGAAAGCCTTGACGCAAAGACCGCAAAGGACGCAAAGATCGCCAAGAAAGAGAAAGCAAGACCGAATGAGTTTTTCTCTGCGATCTCCGCGTTCTTCGCGTTAATTGGGAGCAGGATAAATGTCCCTGTTAGTGACCGGTTCCATCGGCATCGACACCGTCGAAACCCCCTTCGGCAAGCACGAAGACGTGATCGGCGGGTCCGCGATTTATTTCGCGTACGCCGCATCGTTCTTCGCGCCCGTGCGGCTCGTCGGCGTCGTTGGCGAAGACGCGCCGAAGAAGATCTTGGACGTCTTCGACGGCCGCGACGTCGACACCGGCGGGCTTGAAGTGCGCAAGGGCAGCAAGACGTTCCGCTGGCATGGCTCGTACGTGAAGGACATGAACGAGGCCGTCACCGTCGAGGTCGATCTCAACGTTCTCGCGGAACGTGCGCCAAAGATTCCGGAGAACTTTAAGGACAGCCGTTACGTCTTCCTCGCCAACACGCACCCCTCGCTCCAGCAGGAGATGCTCTGCTGCCTCAAAGCGCCGAAGCTGATCGTCGCCGACACGATGAACCTGTGGATCCAGACCGAGCAGGCGGAGCTGCGCAAGCTGCTGAAGTTGATCCACGGATTGGTGCTGAACGACGGTGAAGCCCGCCTGCTGACGGGCAGGAAGAACCTCATCGACGCCGCCCGCGAGGTTCTGAAGCTCGGGCCGAAGTTCGTCGTGATCAAAAAGGGCGAGCACGGCTGCCTGATGTGCTCCGAGCGCGACACGTTCGTCCTGCCCGCGTTCCCGGCGCAAACAGTCGTCGACCCCACCGGCGCCGGCGACAGCTTCGCCGGCGGGATGATGGGCTATCTCGCGACGCAGGGGACGTTTTCATCCGCCACGATCAAGCGGGCGCTGGCTTTCGGGACGGTCGTAGCCAGCTACACGATCGCCGACTTCTCCCTGGGCGGGCTGAGGGGCGCCGACCGCGACCAGATCGACGAGCGCTGGCATGAGTTGAAGTCGGCGATGAGTTTCTGATCTTTTTTGACTTCCCCCCTGAAGTCGCCGATGCGGCTGTTCCTTGCGCGGCGGTGCAACTGGAGTGGTTCGCGGGACTGACTATGATGTCCCGTCGAGCAAACACACAGAGGATCTGAAACGATGACTCCGCAACCTCCTCCCGGACAGGGACCGATCGCCCCGCGCGGCGCGTTCAACCCGCCCCCGCCTCCGCCCGGGTATCGCCCGGGCGGGATGCCCCCCCCGCAGGGAATGCCCCCGCAGGGGATGCCGCCCATGCCACCGATGATGCCCCCGCCCATGTTCATGCAGCCCCCGCCGCGCGAGCGCGGTTTCGCCCGCGCGATCTTCATGACGCTGGCGACCACGATCTTCGGCCTCTCGCTCGCCGCCAACGTCTACCTGCTGCTGTTCAGCGGGCTGATGTCCGGGGGGATGTCCGCCCGGCAGAACACGATCGTCGAGGGCGACCCGCTCGAGCGCGTCGCGATCATCCCCGTCAGCGGCGTGATCATGACCGAAGCGGCGCAGCAGTTCGAGCGCTTCATGCGGATGGCCGAGGACGACGCGAACGTGAAGGCAATCGTTCTGGAGATCGACTCGCCCGGCGGGACGGTCACGGCATCCGACGAAATCCATCACCGCATCATGCGATTCAAGAAGAACCGCCCCGGCGTGCCCGTCGTCGCGACGATGGGATCGCTCGCCGCCAGCGGGGGGTATTACGTCGCCTGCGCCGCCGACTACGTCTTCGCCCAGCCCACCACGATGACCGGCAACATCGGCGTGCTTTTCCCGCGCTACAACGTCAGCGAACTGGCCGACAAATGGGGCATCGAGGAGACGACGCTGGAGTCGACCGGGGCCGACTTCAAGAACGCCGGCTCGATGTTTCAGCCGGAAGATCCGCGGGACGTGGCGTACTTTCAGTCGATCATCGACAAGTCGTTCGTGCAGTTCAAAGATGTGGTGCGGAATGGCCGGGGAAACAAGCTGACCAAGCCGCTCGACGAGATCGCCAACGGCAAGATCTACCTCGGCCCGGATGCGCTGGCGCTGGGGCTGGTGGACCAGGTCGGGTATCTGGACGACGCTTACGCCTACGCGGCGCAGGGGCTGAAGAGGCCGCAGGTCGTGCGCTATGCGAACCCCCCGTCGCTGCTCGAGGCGCTGTCGGCCAAGTCAAATGTCGGCGCGGTGAGCGCCTCGGTCGGCGGAGAGAAGGGGGGCGGCGTGAACGTGCAACTGGACTGGCGGAAACTCCAGGAACTGACGACGCCTCGAATGCTGTACCTCTGGCGTGGGGAGTAGAGTCTGGGCCGACGGAAGCAGCAGCGTGTTGAGAATGCGTCGCCGAAGCGCGAGCCGGCGAAGCCGCGCGAGTCGCGCCGCGTGGCGATGCTGCTCGCCGTTAGCTCAATCCTGATCCTCGGAACTCTGATCGTCCTTCATCACAGCGGCGTGCGCATCGGGCAGGGGTCGTTCGCGTACCGCTATTCGCCGTTGCACGGGCTTCGCGTGGTCCGCGCGATGGTGGCCGTGCCGCTCGCCGGCGCGGCGGCGGGCGCGGTGTGGTTCCTGTGCAACCGCCCGCAATGGCGCAAGCTCGGCGTGGCGCTATTTGCGGTTGTCGTCGCGCTGCTCGTTGCGTGGACGTGGTGGGCGCCGCCGCAGCCGGTCCTCCAGCACACGTTTAACCTGCAATCCCCGTCGCACGAGGGCGCATTCGTCCTCGAAGCGCGGCGGGGGATGGGCGCCGCGCAATACCTCCGGCAGTTCGACCGCCACATCCAGCAGCCGCCCGCGAAGTTCGGCGGCACGCGCGTCATCTCCAATCCGCCGGGCATGACGCTGGTCGCGATGGCGGCGATGCGCCTGTTTCCGCCGGACGTGAACGACCATTGGGCGATCGACCGCTACGCGCTCTCGCGCCCGCCCGGCCTGCTCGAAACGACGGCTTGGGCCGAAGCGCTGCGGGTGGCGCTGGTCACGCTGCTGCTGTGGGGCGCATCCGCCGGATTCGCATACCTTCTCGGCCGCGAATTCCTGTCCATCCCGGGCGCGGCGGTGTTCACGCTGATCGTCCTGTTCAACCCGAGCACCGTGCTGTTCTCACCCGGGAAAGATCCAGCGCAACTGCTCACGATCAACGCGATGCTGTGGGCGGGCCTTGCCGGTTGGCGCCGCGGGTCGGTCGTGCTGTGCGCGATGTCCGGGATGCTGCTGCTCGCCGGGTCGCTCATCGGTTTGATCCACGCCTGGGTCGCCGTCGCCGCGTTTGCCGCCGTGGCGTGGCACGCGTGGCGGACGACCGAGTCGATGTCCCGGCTGCTCCTGCGCACGCTGCTCCCCGCCGCCGCCGGGGCGGCGCTGCCGGCGCTGGTGATCTACCTCACGATCGGCTGGAACCCGCTCGCCACGCTCCTGGCCGTGCAGCACCGGTTCGCGCAGGTTCAGCCGATGATCGCCGTCGATCACACGCTGTGGCTGTTGATCGGGCTGCCGATCTTCCTGCTTTTCACCAGCCCCGCGTACTGGACGGTAATCGCGCTGAACGCCCGCCGCCTCCATCGCGGTGACGGCTTAGGCCGGCGCTTGCTGATCTGCACGCTCCTCGCGATGGGCGCGACCTACGTGATTGGCGTGCCATACGAGCTGCCGCGGCTGTGGGTCGCTTTCCTCCCGCCGCTGGCGCTGGGGGCGATGATCGATTTGCCGATGTTCCACGCGGAACATTCGCGGCGCGTCTGGCGTCCGCTGGCGATGATCGTCGCCGCGCAGGTCTGCGTCACCGCGCTGCACTGGACGATGCTGGACGTGCGCGAGTCCGAGCACCGGCTGATCACCCAGCGGCTGTGGTCGTGACGATCAGGCCGGTTTCGCGTTCCAGTCGTTCGCGCCCGCGATGTGCTGATTGATGCGGACTTCAAGCTCGCTGAAGTCGAACGACGCTTTGACCCAGTAGTCGGTTGCGCCCCGGGCGCGCGCGTGGGCGATGCGCGACGGATCGCTCACCGCGCTGAACATGATCACCGGGAGCCCGGCGGTGCGCGGATCGTCGCGCACGGCGCGGAGAACGGCGAAGCCGTCGAGCCCGGGCATCATCACGTCGAGGATCATCAGGTCGGGCAGGTCGCTGCGCAGCTGCGCAAGCGCGGCCTCGCCGCTGAGAAACGCGGTGCCGCGGTGGCCCGCTTGACGCAACAATGCAACCATCGCACGCGACACGTCGGGCTGGTCGTCGACGACCCAGATCTGTCCCATGGACATTTTCTCCACCGTCCGTCCGTCTGCCGCCAAACATCACCGCGACAGGGATATGAGTGAAAAGCTTAGCATGGGACGCATCACGTGCAACCGGTCAAGCCCGCGCTGGGCCTTCACAATTTCGGCTTGGCCAGCGCTTCCGACTGCGGGAGATCCTTAAGGCTGTTAAGCCCAAACAATTCGAGGAACCGTTTTGTGGTGCCGTACAAAATCGGGCGACCCGGTTCCTCCGCCCGGCCTGCGATTTTCACCAAATGCTTTTCCATCAGGCTGCGGATCGTCTCCCCGCACGCCACCCCGCGAATCGCCTCAACGTCGACGCGGAGCACCGGCTGCTTGTATGCGACGATCGCCAGCGTCTCCAAGGCCGCCTTCGACAGCTTGGCGTCGATCTCGCGCTGGTGAAATTTTTTCAGCGTGTCGCCGAACTCGGGCAGGGTGAGCAGTTGATATCCCCCGGCCACCTGTTCGACGCGGAACGATCGGCCGGTCGATTCGTACTGTTCGTTCAGCGCTTTGATCGCGGAGCGGATCGGCTTCGTCGCCGTCACGTTCAACAGCTCCGCGAGTTTGCCCGCGGTGAGCGGGTGGTGCGTGCTGAAAAGCAGCGCTTCGAGCAGGCCAAGGTTGATCTCAATGTCTGACGGCTCGCCGGCCTCGGGGGCCTCGTCTTCGGCCGTGGCGACGGCCCCGTCCGGTTGCTCGGCAGCGGCGCCGGCGGCGGACATTGCACACGGGCGGGACTCGGTTTCGTCGTGTTGGGGGTCGGGATCGGCCATCAGCGTGATTGTCGCGTCGTCGTCTTCGTCCACGTAGTCGTCCTTGACCAGTCGCATGGGCGCACCCTTCCGATCTTGCCGATATTATCGGTCGTGGCAAGCGTCCGCGCTGAGGAAATCAGGCGTGGGGGGCGTGGGGCGAGGCCTCCTACTCAGGCGACTTCATACCCATCGCGCTGCGGGCGCTTCTGAAATGCGTTTGCTTCGGCGTCGCCGACAATCTCCTGCGCACTGGCGTCCCAGCGCAGCGTGCGGTTCAGCCGCAGCGCGATGTTAGCCAGGTGACACGTCGTCAGGTTCCGGTGGTGGCTCCACACGTCCGAGCGCGGCATCGCGCGCGTTTTGCAGCACTCGATGAAGTTGATCACGTGCCGCTCGTGCGGGATCGGCACGCCCGGCAGCGCCGGGATGAGCCCCTCCGGCAGCGGATTGGTCTTGAGCGTCTCGTGGGCGCTGCCATGGATCTTCTGGCGGTTGGCGAACAGCGTGCCTTTGTCGCCCTCGAAGAGGATGCCGTTCTCTTCCGGCACCTTCGGGTGCCGATCGACCAGCGACATCTCCACCCCGTTGGCGAACGTCAGCTTCACGTTGAACTCGCGGGCGGTGTTGAACTGGTTGTGAACCGTCGGGAACCCGTGCGCGTTGAATGGCACGGGATGGTTCACGCTGATCGGCTCGATGATGCTCGGCCCGGCCTGATCCGGCGCCGCGGCCCACTGCGCGATGTCCACGTGGTGCGCGCCCCAGTCGGTCATCATCCCGCCGGCGTACTCGTACCACCAGCGGAAGTCGAAGTGGCAGCGATTGGTCATGTACGGAACCTGCGGCGCCTGCCCGAGCCACCTGTCCCAGTTCAACTCCGGCGGGGGGTCCAACGGCTGAAAGGTTTCCCCTTCCTTCGCCGGCGTTGGCCCGATGACGACGATCACGTTCCGGATCTTCCCCATCCGCCCCGTGTGCGCCAGCGCGACGGCGGTGAGAAACTGCTCCTCGCTGCGCTGCTGCGACCCGACCTGCACGACCCGGGCTGTTTCCCGCGCGATCCGGCAGACCGTCCGCCCCTCGTCGATCGTCAGCGTCAGCGGCTTCTCGCAGTACACGTCCTTCCCGGCTCGCATCGCGTCGAGCGCCGCCTTCGCGTGCCAGTGGTCCGGCGTGGCGATGAGCACCATCTCGACGTCGTCGCGCTTCAGC
>JBBSLV010000042.1:0-14170 GCA_038233535.1 Tepidisphaerales bacterium
AGATGACCATGACCAACCCGTTCAGCACCGCCACGCCCGACAAGGCGATGAACCCGACGGCGGCGGAGATCGAGAACGGCATGTCGCGCAGCCACAGGGCCACGATCCCGCCGGTCAGCGCCAAGGGGACGCAAGTAAACACCATCACGGCGTACTTCACCGAATTGAAGGTGGTGAACAGCAGCAGGAAGATGAGGAAGAAACAGACCGGGACGACGATCATCAACCGCTGGCGGGCGGCCAACAGGTTCTCGAACTGCCCGCCCCAGTCGAGCCACAGGCCCGACGGCAGTTGGACCTGCCCGGCTATCTTCGCCTGCGCCTCCGTGACATACGAGCCGATGTCGCGGCCGCGGACGTTGGCCTGCACGACGACGCGACGCTTGCCGTTTTCCCGGCTGATCTGGTTCGGACCCTCGGCGATTTCGATCTTCGCGACGGAGCCCAGCGGGACGAACGGCGGCCGTCCGGGCTGCGCGACGGCGCCGCCGGCGCCCGCGTCGGCCGACGCCAGCACGGTGGCCGTCGAACGCCCGTCTTCCGCAACCGGAAGCGGGATCGGCAGGTCCGCCAATCCCGACACGTTCGCCCGCACTGCGTCGGGCAACCGCACGACGAGGTCGAATCGCCGATCGCCCTGGAATACGAGACCTGCCTCGCGGCCGCCGACCGCGATGTTGACCACGTCCTGCACGTCGGTCACGTTCAGCCCGTACCGGGCCAGCGCCGCACGGTCGAGTTCGACCGTCATCATCGGCAACCCTTCGACCTGCTCGACCTTCACGTCGGTCCCGCCCGGCGTGTCACTGAGGACCGCGGCGATCTGCTCGGCTGCCGGCAGCATCTGGTCGAATTCGTCGCCGTACACCTTGACTGCCACGTCCCCGCGAACGCCGGAGATCAACTCGTTGAACCGCATCTGGATCGGCTGGGTGAACTCGTAGTTGTTGCCCGGCACCTGGTTGAGCGTCAGTTGGAGGAGCTGGATGAGTTTTCCCTTGCGACCCTCGGGCGGCGGCCCGTGACCGTGTTCATCCACGCCGCCCTCTGCGGCTTCGGCATCGCCGTGGTCGGCGTGCGCGTCCCCGCCCTCCGCGGCTTCGGCGTCGCCGTGGTCGGCGTGTTCGTCCCCGCCTTCTTCCGCGTGCGCGCCCATGCTCTCCGCTTCCTCCTGCTTGGCTGACAGCGCGGCGGCCAACTCCTCTTCGCTCCGCCACTCGTCCTCGGGTTTGAGGATAATGAACGTGTCCGACACGTTCGGCGGCATCGGGTCGGATGCCATCTCGGCGGTGCCCGTCTTGGAGAACACGAACGCGACCTCGGGGAACGCGCTGACCGTCTTCTCCACCTGCACCTGCATGTCCGCCGACTGCTCGATGCCGGTGCTGGCGATGCGCATCGCGTGCATTGCGATGTTCCCTTCGTCCAGGGTTGGCGCGAACTCCTGTCCGAGCCGCGCGAACAGCAGCAGCGATACCGCAAACGCCACCACCGCGACGGGCACCACCACCCAGCGGCCTCGGACGGCCCAACGGACGGCCGGCTCGTAGAGCCACTTGGCCCCGCGGACGATGAAGTTCTCCTTCTCCTTCACCCGGCCGGTGATGCCCAGCGCGACCATCGCCGGGATGAACGTGAGCGACAGGACGAACGCCGCGACCAGCGCGAAGATGACGGTCAGCGCCATCGGGCGAAACATCTTGCCCTCGATGCCGGTCAGGAACAGGATCGGAATGTAGACCGTGATGATGATCGCTTCGCCGAACGCCGTTGCGCTCCGCACCTGCTTGCTCGCCTGGAAGACCGTCTCCAGCCGCTCGGCCAGCGTCAGCTTGCGCCCGAGCTGATGCTGCCGCTCGGCCAGCATGCGCAGGCAGTTCTCCACGATGATGACCGACCCGTCGACGATGATCCCGAAGTCGATCGCGCCCAGGCTCATCAGGTTTCCGCTCGTCTCCGATGCCACCATGCCGGTGGCCGTCAGCAGCATCGACAGCGGGATCGCCAGCGCGCAGATGATCGCCGCCCGGATGTTCCCGAGCATCAGGAACAGGATGACGATCACGAGGATCGCGCCCTCGAACAGGTTCGTCTGGACCGTCTTGATGGTGTCGTTGACGAGGGACGTGCGGTTGAGCACCGTCTTGGCCTGTACGCCCGGCGGGAGCGACTTGCGGACCTCGTCCATCTTCTCGTCAACCGCCACCGAGACGGTGCGGCTGTTCTCGCCGATCAGCATCAGCGCCGTGCCGACGACCGCTGCCTCCCCGTCCTCGCTGGCCGCCCCGGTCCGCAACTCGCGCCCGACCCCGACGGTCGCCACGTCGCGGATGTAGATCGGCGTGCCCTCGCGGCTGCCCAGGACGATGCCAGCGATTTGCTCCTCGTTGTTGATCCGCCCGGTGACCCGGACGTTGTACCCTTCGCCCTTGTGCTCGATGAAGCCCGCGCCGGTGCTGGCGTTGTTCGCCTCCAAACTCTCGATCACGTCGTGGAACGTCAGCCCGTAGCTGACCAGTTTCGTCGGGTCGGGCTGAACGAAATACTGCTTGGTGAACCCGCCGATCGAGTCGACGCCGGCGACACCGACGACGTTCCTGAGCTGCGGGCGGATGATCCAGTCCTGAACCGTCCGCAGGTACGCGGCGCGCTCGACCTCCGTCACCAGCCGCTCGCCCTCGGGCGTCAGGTACGCTCCATCGGGCTGCCACCCCGGCTCCCCGTCTTTGACGGGCGCGCCCTTGCCGCCCGGGTGCTCGTAGTGAACGGTGTACATGTAGATCTCGCCCAACCCGGTCGAGATCGCCCCCATCGTCGGATCGGCCCCCGGCGGCAAGCTCTCGCCGGCTTGGCGCAGCCGCTCGCCCACCTGCTGGCGGGCGAAGTACACGTCCACGCTGTCGCCGAACACTGCCGTCACCTGCGAAAACCCATTGCGGCTCAGCGACCGCGTGTACTCCAGCCCCGGAATGCCGGCCAGCGCCGTCTCCACCGGGAACGTCACCTGCTTCTCGATCTCTTCCGGCGAGAGCGAGGCATAGACCGTGTTGATCTGCACCTGGTTGTTCGTGATGTCCGGCACCGCGTCGATCGGCAACTGCGTGAGCGAGTACGCGCCAATCGCCGCCGCCATGACCGTGAACAACACGATCATCCAGCGGTTCTGGATCGAGAAACGAAGAAGACGTTCAAGCATGGTCGGACTCCACTACGACTGTTTTGACTTTTTCAGCGCCGATTCCTGAACGGGCCACGTCCATTCCTGAATGGGCGTCGTCCATTCCTGAATGGGCCACGTCCGTTCCTGAATGGGTGACGTCCGTTCCTGAATGGGCCGCGTCCATTCCTGAACGGGCGTCGTCCGTTCCTGAATGGACGACGCCGATTCCTGAATGGGTGACGCCGATTCCTGAATCCGTCGCGCCCATTCCCCGATTTCCGGGGCTTTTATTGGAACGCATCATCGTTCCTCCGACACGGCCAATAACCGCAGCGCGTTGCCGATAACGAGCAGCGTGCTGCCCTCGTGGACGGCGACGGCCGGGGCGATGCCGAAGAGCCCCGTCGTCGTCGCGATCAGCAGCACGGCGATCACGCCCAGCGACAGGTAGAGGTTCTGCCGGATGACCGCCCGCGCCTTACGCGAAAGGGCGACGGCGAAGGGAAGTTTCGCCAGGTCATCCCCCATCAGCGCGACGTCGGCCGTCTCCAGCGCGACGGCGGTGCCGGCACCGCCCATGGCGATGCCGACGGTCGCGTTCGCCAACGCGGGGGCGTCGTTGACCCCGTCGCCGACCATCGCCACCTGGCCATGTTGTTCGAGCAGCTCACGGATGGCGGTGACCTTGTCTTCGGGCAGCAGGTCGGCCTTCACCTCGTCCACGCCGACCTCGCGGCCGATGGCCTCGCCGACGCCGCGGTTGTCGCCGGTGAGCATGACGATCGATTTGATGCCGATCGCGCGCAGCCGGTCGAGCGTCTGCCGCACGTCGGGCCGGGGCTTGTCGGCGATGCCGAGCGTGCCGAGGAACCGTTCGCCGTGGCGGATGACGACGATGCTCTTGCCCTTGGACTGAAGACGCGCGACGACGTCGCGGATCGGTTGCGGCACGTCGACCTTGTCCTGCTCCCACAAGCGGAGGCTGCCGATCTCGACCGTCTGCCCGGCGACCGACGAGCGGACGCCGCGGGCGGTGAGCGATTCGAGGTCTCCCGCCTCGGGCAGATCGAGCTTGTCGGTCTCGGCCCGTCGAACGATCGCCTGCGCCAGCGGATGCTGACTGCGGCGCTCGACGGCTGCGGAGATGCGGAGCAGTTCCGCTTCCGTGACGCCCTCGGCCGGGACGACATCGGTGACCTCCGGCTTGCCGATCGTGAGCGTGCCCGTCTTGTCCAGCGCGATCGCGTTCAGCGTGCCGAGGTTTTCCAAATGGGCGCCGCCTTTGATCAACACGCCCTTGCGCGCCGCCTGCGCGATGCCGGCGAGAACCGCCGCGGGCGTGCCCAGCGCGAGCCCGCACGGCGTGGCGGCGATGAGCATGGCCATCGAGCGGTAGAAACTCGTCGACCAACTCCACCACCCGAACAACGCGGGGACGATCGCCAGCAGCGTCGCGCCGATCAACGCGGCCGGAACGAAGATGCGCTCGAAGCGGTCGGTGAACTGCTGCGTCGGGGCCTTGTGCGTTTGCGCTTCCTGGACGAGCTTCACCACGCGATCCAGCGTTCGGTCGCCCGCCGCCTTGGTGGCCGTCACCTCGAGCGCGCCGTCGCCGTTGACCGTCCCGGCGTATACCTCGTCGTCGATGGCTTTTTCCACCGGAACGGATTCCCCGGTGATCGGGGCCTGGTTCACCGCCGATCGACCGGCGCGAATCTTCCCGTCGACGGAGATCCGCTCGCTCGGGCGAATCACCACGACGTCGCCGACCTGCACTTGGTCCACCGGCACCTCGTGCTCGCGCCCGTCGCGCAGCACCCGCGCGATCGGCGGCGCGAGATCGGCCAGCGCCTTGATGGCGTTGCGCGCCCGGCCCAGCGCGTAATGCTCCAGCGCGTGCGCGATCGAGAACAGGAACAGCAGAAACGCGCCTTCCGCCCACTCGCCGAGAATCGCCGCGCCGATCGCGGCGACGATCATGAGCAGGTCGATGTCAAACGTGAACCGCCCCTTGCGGAGCGTGCCGACCATGTGCCGCACGATGTCGTACCCGCCGAAGGCGTAGGAGCCGACGTACAGCGCGATCGCCGCGGTGCTGGAAAGCTCCAACCACCGCTGACTCGCCCACGCCGTCACCAGCAGCGCGCCGCTGACGAGGCTCCAGACGACCTCCTTGTTGCGGTGAAACCAGCTTCCCTCGCCCGGCTCGTGGTCATGGCCCGCGTGTCCGTCCTCTTCCTTCTCGCGCGTCGGTTTAGCGGTTGACTCTGTCTTCGCCGGAACTTCCGCATACCCCATGTCGCGCAGGGCCGACTCGATTTCGGGGAGTTGAATCTCCGTCCGATCGAACTCGACGCGAGCCGACTGCGCGGCTTGGTTGACGGACGCGGAGAGGATGCCGGGCAGTGCACAGAGTGTTTCTTCGATGCGGCGGCCCGCGTCTTCACCGTCCAATGCGCGGATCGGAAGCAGAGCGTGACCAAACTGCTCGGTCACCTTTGCCCCCGCCGCGATGGCAAGCTGCTTCACCTGCGCCATCGACACCCGTTGCGGGTCGTAATGAAGGCAAAGCTTTGCGGGCGCGCCGTTGTCTTCGACGAGGTGAGTCCGCTCGATCCCGCGCACGCGGCCGATCAGCGCTTCCAGCCGGCTCACGCACGCATCCCGCGCGTCGGGCGCTTCCGGCAGGAGCACGGACAGTTCGATTTTCAGCGACGGATGATTCATAAAACCAAGTATGAGCGTGTCGCGAAACGCGGCCGGACCGACGCGCCGAGCCAACCCGAAGGTCGGCCCGGCGGCGTCGATCAAAGCGCCGTCAGGCGGCCATCTTCTGGCACGATTCGGCGCACTTGCGGCAGGCGTCGGCGCACTTCTTCATGTGCGCGTGGCCGCCGGCCAGCTTCTCGCAGTCGTCGGCGCAGCGCCGACAGATTTCGGCGCACGCGCGGCAGACATGCCCGTGCAGGTCCGAGCCGCGCAGCATGAAGTCGCCGCTCGTGTGGCAGATTTCCATGCAGTCCATCATCAGTCGGATGTGATGGGGTTCGGCGTGCGCGCCGCCTTCGTGGAGACAGTGCTGGATCGTCTCCAGGCAGACGTCGTGGCAGCGGTGACATTCCTCGGCACACTTCCGCATTTCGTCCGTCACGTGCTGGTGCTGTTGCATGACAGCTCCTTTCAAGTTGCCCCGCCGCACCATGCGGCGGGAGACGAGGCTGGCAACGGGCCGGCCCCGCAATCGGTTCCTTCTCTTTCACAAACGCAGCTTTTCCTCTTCACGAATCCGCTTCGGCCGCGATCCAGGTCCAGGCCCGATCTTCATCCGCGTGATCAAAATAGCGCACTTGGCCGTGGGCGAACGGCTTGATGAGTTGCGTGATCCACGCGTGCCAGCGCTCGTCGCCGACGATCGCGAACCGCTCGACGTGAGGGTTAAAGTGCAGATCAAGCTTGAGATCGTGCGCAAGCGCGCCCACGTCTTGCCAGGCCTGGCCCTCGGGCATGCGGCACAGGATCCGAAGTTGGTCGTGCTCAGCGACCAGTCGCTCGAGGTCGACGGACATGCGGTCCAGGTCATCCGCGGAAATCGACTCCGTGAACTCCATGTCGACATTGTTGCTCGCCTGTCGGCGTATTCGATACATTGCGATCTCCTGACTTTGAGCGATCAGTGCTCCTGAGCTGGTCAAGTTCTGGCCGAATTCGGCCATTTGCTACACCGCCTCGTCTTGTTCCTGACCGGTTCGGATTCGCACGACGCGCGACAGGTCCGCGACCATGATCACGCCGTCGCCCGCGTTTCCTGTGTGCGCCGCGACCTGGATGATCTCCACCAGGTCATCGCAGACGGCGTCGGCGCAGAACAGTTCGAGCTTGGCCATCTTCTTGAAGAAGATCGATTCCTGCGTGGCCTCGAACTGCCCTCCCGTGCCGCGGCCGCGCCCTTGCCCCTGGCAGTCGCTGACCGTGGCGCCGGGGAAATGGGGCACCGCGTGCAGCGCCTCTATGACCTTGGTGAGCATGTGCGGTTGAATGACGGCCTTGATTTCTTTCATGTTCTTCTCTCCAGTTCTCAGTGCTCGTGGGCGGCGCCGGCTTTGCCGAGTTCCGCCTTCAGGAGAAAGCTCCCGCTGGCCACGTACCGCTCGCCTTCTTTCAGCCCGGCAAACACCGGCACCATTCCGCCGATCGGTGGGCCGATGCCCACCGCGCGCTTGGCGAACGTGTTCGGCTCGCCTTCGACCGGGACGAACACGGCTGGCTCGCCCTCGACCGTCTGAACGGCCTGCTCAGGAACCGCGACGACGGCTTCCGCGCCCGCGCCTTCGCCCGCACTGATTGCGGCCGTGGCGAACATCCCCGGCAACAACTTCATGGCTTCGTTGGGGACTTCCACGCGGACTCGCGCCGTGCGGGTGGACGGGTCGAGTTCCGGGACGACGTAGGAGACCTTGCCCTCGAACGGTTCGCCTGAGACGGCGGGCACGGTGATCAGCGTCTTGGACCCGACGGAAACCTGATTCAGCTTGGCCTCCGGCACATCGGCGAATACCCAGACGGGATTGAGATTGGCCAGCATGAGCAGCCGTTCCTTGTCGGGACCGACGAGTTCGCCCAGCGTCGCCTCGCGTTCGATCACCCGGCCGTCCAACGGTGCGCGAACGATGTACGTTGGTTCGATCTCGCTCGTCTTGGCAATTGCGTCGACGGCTTCCTTGCTCATCCCCAGCAGGTGCAGCCTGTTCTCGGCCGCCGTCAACGCGGCCGACGCGGACAGAACGTTGCCCTGTGCCGCCTGGTGCTCCCCTTTGCGCTTCTGCACCTCCGTGAGCGAGATGCCTTGACTCTCGTCGTACAGCAGCTGCGCGCGGTCGTAGGCATCCTTGGCCAACGTGACCACCGGCTGGGCGATCTCGACGGTCGTTCGCTTCTGAAGGTAATCGCTCTGGGCCGCGCCCAGCTCCGGGCTGTCGATGATCAGAAGCGTGTCGCCTTTCTTCACCTGGTCGCCGATGCGCGCCTTCAGCTCCTTGACGCGTCCGGCCACTACCGATCCGACGTGCGCGATCTGCTCGGCGTTGTATGCGACGCGCGCCGGGGCGACGGTCGTTGCCGTCAGCGGCTGGCTCTTGGCAGTGGCGACCTTGATTCCGTTGTTTCTGATCGCCTGGGGGGTCAGCACGAACTCATCGACGTGTTCGCCTTCGCCAGCATGATCCGCGTGCGCGTCTCCCGATTCGCCCGCTGCTTCATCATGCCCATGCCCCTCGTGACCTTCTTCCGCAGGAGGTGCTGACTCAGCCGCAGAGGCAGCCGTCGTCTCCGCATCCCCGGCGTCACCACAGCCCGATGTGACTGCGATCGACAATGCGACGGCGATGAGAAACGCGATCTGCCGCAAGCGCTTTGCGACAACACCCGCGCTGGAGATTTCTTGAAACACCGATGAGTTCATGTTTGTTGTTCCTTTCGTGCGGCCGGATGCGAATGTGCATCTTTCAGTTCAAGGGGCGGTTTGCGTCGTCGTCGTAGAAGGTGAAGTCGTCGGTTCAACGTTCTCCAATGAGGCGGCGATGCCCGGTCCTCCGACCGCTCGTTCCAGACGGATGAGCGATTCGGTGTTGCGGCGTTGCAGTTCGACCAACTGCGTGCGACCGGCACGCAACTCCTGCTCCGCAAGGAGCAGCCCCGTTACGTCCGTCTGGCCGGACTTGAATTGTGCCTCGGCCTGTGTGAGACGACGTTCCAGCAACGGAACGAGTTGGCTGCGGACTCGCTCTAAGTTGGCGAGTGACGCAAGAAAGGCGGCGTGCGCCTGTCGCGTCTCCTGAACGACTTGCCGACGTGCGGCAGTCAGTTGGTGGCCGGCTTCGATAACGGCCGCGCGAGCCCGCGCGCGCCGTGCCTGCCCGAAGTCGAACAGCGGAATGGGAAGCGACGCGGCGGGACCAACCGTCCAGTCGCCGTCGTCGCGCTCCGCGTCAATCCCAATTCCGGTGCCCTCGAAGGGCACGAATCGCGTCAGCGACAACTCCGCGCCCAGCGCCGCCATCTCGTACCGCCGCGCCTGCACCTCCGGCCGATTCTCCAATGCCAGGCCAATCCAGCTCGACTCGCTCGAGGAGATGAGACGATTGGGTTCCCACGACGCCAAGCGCCACGCCATCTCACCCGAGGGTTGGCCGATCAACCGGGTCAACGCGAGCCGCGCTTCTCGACGCTCCAACTCGCGATCGGCGACCTCCGCTTCCAGCTCCAATCGCTGAGTTTCAAACGTCAGGACGTCCAGCCGCGTCCCGAAGCCGTTGCGTAGCCGTGACCGAGCCAGTTCGAGTAATCGATCGATGATGCCGACACGCTCTTGGAGAACCGCAATCAACGCATCCAGCGTTTGAACGGCCACGTAGGTCTCGCGGACCTCCGACAGCGCATCCAACACCTCGGACACGGCTTCCGTAGAAGCGGCGCGGAGACGGTTGTCCGCGGCACTGGTTCGTCCGCGACGACTCAAGATCGAGATCAAATCCGCGCTCAGCCCCGCCTCAATCACGGTCGAGCCGCCGCCTTCGGGGAATCGCATCGCGACGTCCAGGACAGGGTTGGGCAGCAGTCGGTTCTGCTTTGCTTCCGCCTGAGCGATGCGAACTCGCGCCAACGCCGCCTGAATCTCGGGATCATGCGCCAGCGTCCTGCGGACCGCTTCGGCGAGGGGCAGCGTCGTCGCTGGCGACTCGTTCACGTCCAGCGCCTCACCGTTCACTTGAAATGTGATGGCGTTAGACGTGCCCGTGGCGCGCGAGATCGCCGTCGAAGTTTCCGGTTTCGGAGCGGTGGTCGCACAGCCGGTGATCGCCAACGTGATCATGCACGCGGCTAATGGGCGAAATGTGAATCTGCTGATGACTGGCAAGGAAAGTCCTCTCATGAGATAGCGCAATGACGAGCGCGAAGCACCGGGCAGACGAGGCCGGGGATTCCGGGGTCTGCGACGAGGGCTGCGAGCGGCGAGCTATCAGATGAGAAGGATGACGGTGGCGAGCCGACCTTGATCGGCGGGAGGAGGGGACTGATGACAAGGGAGCGGAACGCGAAGTGAGACGGACAGCGCGGAATCAGGAACGGTAAGCGGCAACGGAATCAGCGAGAGCGTCAAGCACGCGGTGTCGATGCTCGCGCAGCTCGCCTTGGCGGATTGACAAACGAGGTCGCCGACAAGATCGCGGTCCTCACACGGTTCGGAGTTCTCGGCGGGCACCTGATCGGTTGCCGCAGTCTCAGGACAGCCAGTCAAGTCATGGGCAGCTTCGATTGCGTAATGACCGGCGTCCGTAGTGCAAAGCACTTTGCCCGCAAAAACCGGTGTGCAGACGACCCCAAGGGTCGCAAGCAGCGCAAGGATCTTGTGCAGTTTCGCGAGCATCGTGCAGAATGATGTTAAGCATCCGTTTTTCGATAAGCAAGAGCCAAGTGTCCTACAGCGAGTTCAAGACGGCTTATGGCCGTCATTGCGCACCGCCCTGTTGACTGAGCGCCAACGAGCAATAATGGATTTTGACTATCGTTTTCTCGACGGGCTGATGTCACTACCGCCGACCGACATCAGCAGTGCGCTGGCCAAGGCGCAGCCGACGACGGGCACACGGCTTGGCCCGCTCATCGAATACGCTTATACACGACTCCAGCACGACCGCCGTCACCTTCCGACAGGCAATGCACTGATCGACACTGGCTCGATGCGAATGATCGAAGGCTGTGCCCAGCGACGGGCGGGAACCTTGACGACAACCTCGCTTGAACCGAATGAAGTGGAGATCGCAATGTTGCCGGTGCCAATTGCTGGCAGTGGCGTTTGGAGCGCGTTCACTCGACGGATGGTGAATGCGGCCAAGCGGGCTGGCTTCGATGATCTGTCGGCGAAGGCTATGGGTGCCGCATTCGGCGAGTTGGCGGACAATGCGATCAACCACTCCGAACTCCCGATCGGGGCGACCATTGCCTATCGCTGGGTGGCGAGCGAGTTTGAGATGGTGATTGCCGATCCTGGAATCGGCATTCGCGCGAGCCTGCGCAAGAATCCGCGTCACTCTGCAATTTCGGATGACCAAGCCGCGCTCGAACAGGCAACCACGATGGGTGTGACGCGTCATGCAGACGGGACCGGGCATGGCACTGGCTTCAAGACCGTCTTCGACGCCATTGCCTCGTTTTCCGGGCTGCTGCGGTTCCGTAGTGGAACGGCCGCGCTAATTCTTGACGGGACCAGATTAGGTTCCATCACTCGTAAGTCTCGTCAGCGAGCACATTTTCAAGGGTTCCTGGCGACAATCCGCTGCTCTGCCCAGTAATGACTTGACGGCGGCTTTGGCGAGGTTATACTCTCACTCAAAGAAATGAGATAAATGACGATCGTGAACATGATGAAGGATGTGTGCGATGGCGAGGATTTGCTCGCCGGGGCGGCCACGGGCGCAGAAGCGCTCGCGCGGCTGATCGGGCATTTCGCCGATCAACACGAGCCGACGGTGGTAATTCTCGACTTCTCCGGGATTGACATCGCTACGGCCAGCTTTCTGCGCGAAGCCGTGCTCGGGTTTCGAGATTACTGCCGCAATAGTCGCGAGAGCCTGTATCCGGTCCTGGCCGGATTGGGTGTGAAGGTACGCGAAGAGCTTGACGGCTTGCTCAAGCTGAAAGGCGATGCGTTTATCTTGTGTGACCTAACGCCCAAAGGAGCGATCAAGAACGCCGTCGTCATCGGCACGCTTGATACCAAGCAGCAGGACACACTGAACGCGGTTCTGCGGGTTGGCAAGGCCGATGCCGTATCGCTGGCCAAGAACGATCCACGTACGCCTAATCCGACGGCATGGAACAATCGACTTGCGGGTCTCGCCGCAAAGGGACTCTTGCGTGAGACGCAGAACGGTCGCAGCAAGATTTACGCACCGGTCGTGGAGGCGCTAACCTATGGGCATTGAATGGATCAACAGGACGGACAAGACGTACAGACGGTCACTGGCACGGGGGCGTTCGTACATCCTGACGCCAAGCTTGCACGATCCCAACGTTCGTCACATCGAACGGTCTTTCCAGGCGCGCGTGTCCGACGATCACGAGATCGCGCCCGGTAAGAAGGTCCTTGTCAAAGCCGAAGACGGTCGCATCACTTTGCTCGACACGAACGAGCGCGTCATCGGCCAGTCCGATCATGTGCCGGATTGGCTCGTTCAACATGTCGGCTCGTGCCCGCAGGGGGTAACGCTTGGCGTCATCGACGAGTTCAACGTCCTTGGCGGCACGGCGGACGTGTCCGTTCAACAGTAGGTAAAGCAGAATGGCCGTCACGCTCTCGGTTACGGAACAGATGCGCCGACTTCAGCACCAGCCAGGTGGTACGCCATCGTTCGGCTGCGCTTCGTGTCCTCACCAGCGCGTGTGCGGCGGGTTGTCGCTGAACATACCGATCATGTCGTGCCGTGACCTTTGCGAATGCACCGATGAACAGCCGTGCAACGCGGTCTGCCCGCGCCGACCCGAAGCGTACATCGCGTACATGAACGAAGTCGACGGCTTCGATTTGCTTTCCCTGCCACTGGCACCGGCAACGCCCACCTGTCAACTTCCTCACAATGTCCCCGTGATCTACGGTCGCAGCAGGCGTGCTCACGCTCTGCGCACATCGGTTGCGGCAGTGCCGCTCTCGGCTGTCATTCGGCGCAGCACTGGGCTGTCGCGCTTCGGGACGCGAGATGAGTTGATGGATGCATTCTTGATCGACCGAAATGCGAAACTCGTTCTGTCGGGCGTCGATCACGATTGGCGGATCGAGCCATACTGGTCGCAGGCCCGCGATGCCAACATTGTTGATGCGTTGCGACGGTTGCACCCTGACTTGGTTACCGTGCCGAACTTCAGCCTGTTTTCCAATGTTCCACGTCACGACAACCTCGTGAACATGAAGCGCATTGCGATTTGCTGGGTTGAGTTGGCGATGGCGGGCATCTCCACCGCATTGCATGTGAATGCCCGGACCCAGCGAGATTGGGAGCGCTGGGCCGAATTCATCCGCCATCAGCAGTCGGTGTCGTGGATCGCCTTCGAATTTGCCACGGGTGCCAGGATCAATCACCGCGGCGACTGGTACGTCCGCCAGCTCATCTGGCTGGCCGAGCAGGCACGCCGTCCATTAAACATCGTCGTGCGCGGCACCTTGGGCATGAACGCTCTGCGGAACGCCTACCAGTCCGTGACCTTGTTGGACACAGTCCCGTACTCCAAGTCGCATCGTCGATTCAAGGCGGTCCGACTGCCAACTGGCCGTATTAAGTGGCGACGATCGTGGACCCTGTTCGAGCAGCCCGTCGATGACATCCTTCAGCACAACGTAGATTTGACTTCCTGCGCGCGGCGTTGTTGACAGCGGCAAGAATCAATCGTCCAACGATGGACGTTTCAGACAGCGCATCCCGCCGAAAACCTCCTAACTCGCCTCTTGACTTCAGCTTACGGAAGAGCGAGGAGTATCGCTCGTCGTAGGTTCTGATTCCCGCCGCGCCTGCCAAGGGACGGCCATTCACTTTCTGTTCAAGGAGCTTTATGAGCCAAGCGCCCAAGGTGCGCGCACGTTCTCCCGTTGCCGGAAACGTGCCGCCGTCCGTTCAACCGTTCGCCCACGCCGCCGCAGCGCGGCTGCTGATCGACGTGCGGCATACCCGCCACGAATCGGTCGAATTCCCCGACAACCTGTTCTTCAATGACCTTTGCGGGCAGATCGTCCGCGAGGAAGCGATCCTGCTGGCCGGTGCGCCGGGATCGAACAAGAGCACGCTCGCCCGGCAACTGACGCTGGATCACGTCAGCCAGGGCAACCGCGCCTTGATGATCCTGACCGAAGAATCCGCCGAGCGAGCTGTCACCAAGCGCGGCGAGATCGCCGGGCCAAAGGCGCTGGAGCATGCCGTCGATTGCTCGATCCTGATCCGCAAGGCGTACAACCGCCGGATGGTC
>JBBSLV010000043.1:0-13900 GCA_038233535.1 Tepidisphaerales bacterium
TCGGCGCCGGCGTAGTCCTTGGCGGTGGGGTATTTCTTGAACAACGCCTTTGTAACGATGTTCACGCGCTCGTCCGTGCACTGCGCGGAGAGGATCGTGGCGACGATCAACTGCAAGGGGTTCTTGAAGTCGAGGCTGCACCTGGCATCGGAATACGTGCGCTTCAGGATGGGCAGAATGAACTGCTCGATCCGGCTTCGGCGCTGGACGATCGTTTTGTTTTCGGCACGAGGCATGGTTATCGGGGGCATGGTTATCGCGGCGGGGCCGACATCAGCGCCGGCTGAATGTTCGCGCTGAATAGAATGATCCCGAGCAGCAAACACGTGATGATCATGAGCGTGCGCAGGCTCTCGCCCTGGTAGTGGTCGAACTGATCGAGCGCGGGGTTGGCGATGTCGGGTTCGTCGGCGTGGTCGATGTATTCCTGGCGGTACTTCCACGTCTTCGGCCAGACGATGCGCCAGTCGTACAGGAACAGCACCACGGCCGCGATGAACAGCGCCGAGCGAAGGATCGGCGGGACGACGTTCGACCCGCTTAAATCGACCAGGAACCACTGTCCCACCAGCGCGACGAACAGCACGCCGGCGCACACCAGTTGCAGCCGCACGAGCGGCCCGAGCAGGTTGCCCATGATCGTCCCGGCCAGCAATATGCCGTGCTGGCCTTCGAGGTTGACCGAGAGCACGTGGGGCAGGATGGGTTTGGTCTCGCGCATCGTTCGCAGGATCACCGGGGGCGCCAGCGCAACGAGGAGCACGGCGCCGAACCACGTGGCCAGCGCGAGCCAGTATGCGATCTGCACGAACTGAAAAAGCATTGCGGCGGATTATAGGGGACGCCGACGGAGAAACCCGAATGTTCGAAACCCCGTGACGGGAAGAAACCCGAAGGACGGAACCAGAATGACGAACAAATGACGAAATCCGAATGACGAAAGAGCGCTGCTCCACGTTCGGATTTTGTCATTCGTCATTCGTCATTCATTCGGATTTCGGGTTTCGTCATTCGGATTTCCCCCCACCCACGTGCCGCTGCCGTCCGCCCACACCTCCTTCTTCCAGATCGCCACGTCCTGCTTGAGCGTGTCGATGAGCCTGCGGCAGGCGGTGAACGATTCGGCGCGGTGCGGGGTCGAGACGGCGATGATCACCGACGGCTCGGCGACCGCGACGCGCCCCGTGCGGTGCAGGATCGCGAGCCTGACGATCGGCCACCGCTCGCGCGCCCGTCGAGCGAGCTCGCGCAGCTGCTCAACAGCCATCTGTTCGTACGCTTCGTAATCGAGCGCGATCAGCGCGCGGCCGTCGGAGCTGGTTTCCGCCCGGGTCGTGCCGAGGAACACGTCGATCCCCCCGGCCTGGCCGTCGGTGACGAACGCCACCGCCGCGGCGGCGTCGAGCGGTTCGGGTAAAAGCGAAATCCAGTCTTCATGTGACGTCATCGCATCCCCCGCTCACCGGCGGAATCACCGCCAGCTCGTCGCCGTCGCGCAGCTCGGTTTCGATCGGCACATACGCGCGATTGACGGCCCACGCGACGCGCGGAAGAAAATCGCAAAGGGTCGGGAAGCGCTCCGCCAGCGCGTCACGCGCCAGCGCGACCGTGGCCGGCTCCGCCAGCTCGATCCGCAACTCCGACGCGCTCGCGCGCTCGCGGAGACTCGCGAACAATTTCACCGTCACCATCATGGCAGCGGCCACCCCACCACCGCGATTTTGCACCGGTCGGCCAGCTCCAGCACCTTCCGCTTTTCCAGCAAGATCGTCTTGCCCGCCTCGAGCACCAGACAGCCGGCGCGGGCGGCGTGAAGCTTTTCGATCGTCGTTGTGCCCACCGTGGGCACGTCCATCCGCATGTCCTGCTCGCTGTTGCTCACCTTCACCATCGTCCACCCGCCCACGCGGCACAGCGACGCGGCGCGCTCGATCATCGCGTTCGTCCCCTCCAGCGCTTCGACGGCGATGACGTCCCGGTTCAGCACCGCGATCGCCTGCCCGATGTCCATCCGGCTGATGGCCGAGCAGATGTCCCAGCCGGAGCGGATGTCGACCCACTGCGCGTCGCTTGGCTGGCGGCGCGTCATCATGCCGGGCGTTGCGAGGTGCTCAGCGCAGTATTTCGTGGAGTCGATCAACGTAATCCCTTCGCTCGCGAACTCGCTTGCCAGCGCCTTGAGCAGGGTGCCGGGGCGTTTGTCATGCCGCAGCGTGGTGAACCAGACGCGGACGGTGCGGGCATCGGGAATGTACCGGAAATACCGGTACCGGTCGTACATCGCGCTCTTGGCGACGCGGCCGACCATGATCGCCTCGTCACATCCGCCCCCGCGCAGAACGCGGATCCACTTGCCCAGCCGCGTGACGCCGACCCATCGGAACTCGTCGCATTCCCGCGCCAATTCCGGCCAGGCATTGCCCGCCAGCGCCGCGCACACCACCCGTCGCCCCGCCGCCCGCGCGCCGCGCGCGACGAGAACGGGAAACACACCCTCACCTGCGATCAGACCAAGCGGCGCCATGCCGGAATCTTAATGCAGGGAAGTGAAAGCGGAACATGAATCGACACGATTTGACACGAACCGACACGAATCGACAGCAATCCGCGGCTGCGTTACAACCCCGTGCCGTCCCACCCTGGGCCGTGGAGCGGGCCGCCGGGGGTGGCGCCGGTCATCTTGCCTTCTTCCATCACCATCTCGCCGTTCACGATGATGTGCGTGAACCCTTCCGAGTATTGATGCGGCTTCTCGAACGTCGCCTTGTCGGTCACGGTTTTCGGATCGAACACGACAACATCCGCCGCGTAGCCCGGCCGGAGCAGGCCGCGGTCGTTTAAGCGGAAGGCCAGGGCGGGCATCGAGGTCATCTTGCGGATCGCTTCCTCCAGCGGGATGAGTTTCTTCTCGCGGACGTACCTGCCCAGGACGCGCCCGTTGGTGCCGTAGCCGCGCGGGTGCGGGACGCCCACGCCGAAAGCGCGCACCCCGCTGTCGGAACCGATGGACACGAGCGGGTGGCGCATGATGTTCGAGACTTCGGTCTCGTCCATCGAGTGAAACACCATCTGCGCGCCGCCCTTGAGGTAGATGTCGATGATCGCGCGGTACTGGTCCTCCATCGTTACGTCGCCCGCGCCCCCGCCCGCGCCCGACGGCTGGGTGGCGCTGGTGAGCAGCTCGGCGCCTCCGTCGGCCTGCGCCTTGCGCATCTGCGCGACATCGAGGATGCTCTTGCCGTGGTAGCTCGGAAACGCGCGGCAACTGGCGATCACGGCGTAGCCGAAGTGGTTGCGCCCGCGAGCGATCGCGTGGCTCTGGTGCATGGCCTTCATCGCCTGTGCGTGCCCCTGGGGCGTCGCGAGCAGCTTGCGCGCGGCATCGCCGCCGCCTTCAAGGATCGAGTCGGGGAGCAGGGTCGTGAGGCTGGTGCTCGATGCGGTGTAGGGGTACTGATCGACCCACACTTCCTGCCCCGCCGCCCGCGCATCGGAGACGCGATTGAGCGTCGCGTCGCTGCCCCCGATCTGCCTGGCCACGCTCGTCGGCAATTTGAAATGCGAGATCTGCACGCGCGTGCCCCCCTCGCGCCCGATGCGCAATGCCTCGTCGATCGCGGCGAGAATCTCCCCGCCTTCGTTGCGCATGTGGCTGGCGTAGATTCCGCCATATTCGCCGGCCACTTTGTTCAGCTCGATGATCTCCTCGGTGGTGCTCCATTGGCCGGGGATATAGATCAATCCCGTCGAAAGCCCGACCGCACCGTCGAGCATCGCCTGGCGGATGATCTGCTTCGCCTGCTCCATCTGCCCGGGCGAGAGATCGCCGGCCTTGTCGCCCTTGACGGCGCGAAGCGTGGTGTTGTGGCCGATAAGCGTGGCGACGTTGAGCGTCGTGCGGTTGTCGATTCGCGAGAAGTACGCGCCGACGTCGCGCACGCTGCCCCCGCAGTTGCCGGTGATGATCGTCGTCACCCCGTCGCGGATGAAGTTCTCGGCCATCGGGATGCGGTAGAGGTCCGCGTCGGCGTGCGTGTGCACGTCGATGAAGCCGGGGGCGATGACCAGGCCCGCAGCGTCGATGACGCGATCGGCCTGTGCCTCCGGCAGAGCGCCGATGGCGGCGATCCTGCCGTCGTCAATCGCGACGTCGCCGTAAAACCAGGGATTGCCCGACCCGTCGATGATCCGGCCGTTGCGAAGGAGCAGGTCGTAGCTTGAAACCGCCGGCGCGGATTGAGCTGCGACGATTGCGGCCGATTTGTGCGCAGCCGTTGCCGACGCACAACCGGTCACCGCCGCGAGCAGGACCAGTGCGGTCATCCTCAGAGCTTGTGATCTTTTACAGTGGCATGGGCGGCTCGCCCATGTTTTCTGATGGAGAACACATGGGCGAAACGCCCATGCCACTAAAAATTCACACGCTCTCAGGTGCGCCGACGGACTTCCCGTTCGCGACCTGAAGATCCTCTGGAGCACCTCGGGATCCCCGAACGACGATTGCTGCGCGCCGTGAGTGCTCATGCCGCCTAACTTACCCTGGCGACGAGCAACGTGCGATATGGGGATGGAACCGTGCCGGCGCTGTGGGCCGCTGACGTCAGTTTTTCGTGGTCCACAGTTCCAGCGCCGGCTTCGCCTGCGACTCCATTGATCCGACGACGACGGTGCGCCCCTTGTCCCCGTCGTCGCCCAACTGGCGCGTCTCGCGGATGAGCACGAACGTCATGCCCTCGGCGCCGTGCTTCTGCACGAGCTGCGTGACGTCGAGCATGTGCTCACGATGCTCGGTGGTGAACGCGATCTGTCCTGCGACGAACGCCTTCTGGCCGACCTCGTGGAGCAGCGCTTCGGTCGCGTCCAGCAGCGGCGCGTTGGACCACGTCAGTTTCTGCTGATCCCACGGCTTGCCTGGAATGCCGTAGACGTGCAGCCGGTATGGTGCGTCGCCGCTCGTCACCTTGCCGCTCATGCGCAGGAGCGCCCGGCGGACGGTTTTCGAGGCATCGGGTGGGACCGGGAAGTGGATGTATGCGACCTTGTTGTTCGCGGGCTCGGCCGCGTCAAGCTGGACGGACAGCTCTGACTCGCCGCCGGCGGCTTTGTCGGCGTTCTCGCCACCGGTGACGGTGGCGTCGGCCGAGGGGGTCACCGTCGTCTTCGCCAGCGTCCCCGTCGGCGCCGTCAGCAGCGCGACGCTCTGCGGGGGGAGCGTCAGGGCCATGCGCCGGTCTTTGGAAATTTCCAGCACATCGGTGACCTCGCCGTAATACGCCTCGCTCACCGTCTCGGCCGTCACGGCACTGCCGGGGGGAAGGTCGATCCCGCGGACGTCCAGCGTGATCTCGTACGGGCCGGTGTTACGGTTGACGAGCCAGACATAATAGTTGCCCGCGTCCGCGTCGTATGCGGTGTAGCGGTCGAGCGCGGGGTCTTCCGTGTCGGCGATTGTCTCCAGCAGCGGGCGCTGGTCCTTGAATCCCCTGGCGAAGAGCCGCACGACCTCGCCGGCGCGCTGAATGCCCGAAATGTTGTAGTCCGGCTTGACCGACGGCCCGTCGCCGCGGGCGAAGAGCTTCACTTCACGGACTTTCAACTCGCCGGGGTCGGTGCTGATCCAGCGCACGCGATCGGTCACGACCGGCTTGTCGAACTCGATGAACACCTGCGCGTACCTGCCGTTCTTCTCCGTAGCGCCGGGAATGTCCTTCCAGGCGCCGCCCACATGCGCTTGCAGCTTGAAATTCTTCACCCGATCGGGGCTGGTGTACACGCCGTAGGACGAGCCGGTATAGACCACGGCGCTGCCCAGCGCGCGCCGGGCGCCCAGGTCGATCTCGACCCATTTTTCGCCCGATCCATCGTTGGAGACCCACGTCGAACCGTCCGATTTGTCGCCGTCGGTTACTACGGCCGGGGAGCTGTTTGACTGGCTCGCCTTCACCGGCTTTCCCGCGGCGAGGTTGTCATACGCGTCCTCGACGATGCGCTTGCCCTGCCACGTGAAATGGTGCCCGGACTTGATGCCCCGCGGGTATGAGCCGCTCGCGGTATTGGCTAATTTGAATGCCCACATCCCGTAGGCGCCGTTTTTCATGTTGTTCGCGTAAATGCCCGCCCACTCGGTAAACAGCGACGGGGAGTCCATCGTCTCCTGCTTGTCGATGAGGTAGGCGTTCATCCATCGCCCGATCTCGGTGTAGGCGATGGGCAGTTCCCCGCCGGCGGGGTGGTTTGACTTGATGATGTCGCGAATGTTGGCGACGCGCGACGCATAGCCGACGGCGGGTGAGTTATAGGAGTGGGTGGAGAAGATCTGGATGAGGTCGTGGTCGATTGTCTCGCCGCGGTAGTTGGTGCGGATCGCCTTGGCCACGCCGCTCCACCACTCGGTGTTGTGCCCCGCCGTCACCGGTCCGACGAACTTCGCCGTCAGCTTCTTGCGGTGGAGGCGGTTGACGTCTTCGATCGCGCAGTGGATCGCATCGGAGACGATCTGCATCCCCATAATCCACGTTTCGAGCTTCATCGGACCGGAGTGGCGGTGGTTCGGCTCGTTCTGCATGGCGAACATCTCGACGTCGCCCGCCTTGGCGGCATGGAACGCCAGCGCGTAGTACCGCTGCCACTGCTGCCACTTGTTGGCCCAGGTGTCCTCGAAATCCGTGTTGCTGGACTGGAGAACCACGTCCATCCCCAGCCGCTTCGCCTCGGCCAGCGCGTAGCTGAAGACCATCGCGTTCGTGGACGACGTGTCCTTTCGATTGAAGTTGCGCGTCAGCTCGTCCCAGCGGATGAACCGGTTGCTCTCGGGCTTCTTTCGCAGCTCGCCCTTGCGCCGGTCGAATTCCTTAAGATTCCGCGGCGGGTCATCGGTCTGCACGGCGCTGGTCGGAATGAAGCTGTTGAGCGATGTCCACAGCCGCAAGCTGTTGACATTGGAGTACTCGAGCCACCCGGAGACGTTGGTGCCGGGGAGGTAGTATCCCTGGTTATAGCCGACGTACTTGAAGGTCTTGCCGACAACCTTGTCCCCGATGGTGATCGTGG
The DNA here is from genome assembly GCA_038233535.1 of Tepidisphaerales bacterium. GTDB lineage: Bacteria > Planctomycetota > Phycisphaerae > Tepidisphaerales > Tepidisphaeraceae > DASYWJ01. The sequence goes on from JBBSLV010000043.1 coordinate 7,051, forward strand.
CCCGGCGGGCGCTGGTTTCAGCGCCCTGCCGCGGAAGATCCGACGCCACCGTCGGCGGCGCCGGCATGTTGGCTGCTTCCTTGCCGAACGCTTCCAGCTCCATCACGTTGACGGCTTCCCCATCGTCGCACACGACGCGGATCTTGAACGTGATGATCGGCGTGTTATACCGGAACACCACCGACGCCAATCGGTTCTCATGCACCTCGCTGTTGGGGAAGTCGCTCCAGTTGGCGTCGTCCCAGTACTGCACCTTGAAGTTTTTCAGCGACCAGAACCCCGCCGCCTGCGTTTTTTCGTTCGGGCGCTTCTCGGCATCGAGAATCCCGCTGTGCACGCGCACCTCGTCAATCGCGTAATACTTCTGAAGATCGACCTCCAGCACGTGCGGGGGCTTCCCGTTGGCCGCCTCCCACTTCGACGTGCGCGAAATTTTTCCATCGACCGCGTTGCCCGCGGGATGTGCCGGCGCTTCGGACGAAGCGGTGACCGGCTTGCCCAGCGCGACGTTGCGCGACGCGGGCGATGCGGGATTGGTCTCTGCGTCGGGCGTCGTCTGACCCTGACACGTCGCCAGTGCGAAACCCAGGAGTGCGATGGCAACGGCGAGCGGTCGGACGGCTGCATGGATCATCTGATATGCCTTTTGGTCAGTTCGCACCCCTTCTCTTACTCATTCACGTTCGGCGCTAAAGTTCCATCTCTTCAAAACGAATATGCCCTTCCATCTGCCGGGCGAAATACGTTTCGATGCGCTGCACGCCGGTCACCTCGCGCACGAAATCGGTGGCGCGCTTCAGATCATTGCGCTGCTGGCGCTCGACCTCAACCCCGCTGAGCCCCAACCGGCTGGTGTAAAATGCGCAGTCCTGGTGCTGGATGAGGATGATGCGGTCCAATCCATGCACCTCGACGAGGAACTTCAGCTCATCGGCGACGGCCGCGTGCTCCAGCCGCGTCGCCGCGTGCTCGGCCAGCGCCGCCGGGCCACCGGGCATGGCGATCCGGTCGTAGCGCGGGAGCTTCAATCCGCGCAACAAAAATTCGTCAAAATGCTCCCCCAACCGCCCATCCGAACAATAAACGGCGGCGGCATGGATGCGCTGGGACTCATACGGCGTGCGGCTCTCGAACATGGGCGGGAGTTATACCCTAAGCGAGGCAGGACGCCGACACCCGCGCGACGGCGGCGCGACGAAAGGGCGCAGCGGTGATCCACGCACGCCTCACCACCGCGCGCGAAGCTTGGGGGCGTAGCGGGCGAGCGGGATGGCGTCCTTCGAGTGGATCATCACGCCGATGTCGCCCTCGCGCAGACCTTCGAGGAACCGGTCGACGCCGGCTTCGCTGGAGAGGTCGTGGCCCCAACTGAGGTGCAGGATGGGGTTGTCCATCGGCGTGTGAGCGGCGGCGTCGAAGCCGAGGATGCATTCGACGAACAACCCGTAAACCATGTACTCGGAAAACGCCTGCTGACCCGCCATCGCGCGCAGCCACGATCGGCCGTGGCGTTCGGTGATGCGGGCGTGCATTTGGCGGAGGACCGAGCGCCGCCAAGTCACGAGCGAAGCGACGAAGTTCGCCGCCGGGATGTCCCCCGGCGCCACGTCGCCCAGCACGTTCGCCGCCGTCTCCAGCCACCGGCGGTGCTGGTCGCCCTGGAAGGGCGCGCGGTTGAGGCGCACGCGCCCGTCGTGCACGAATTGCTCGGGCCCGAACGAGCGGACGAACGTGACGTCGGAGTCGGCGTAGACCATCAGCTCCGTGGCGACGACCTCGGACATCGACAGCTTCACGAGTTGCTGAAGGATCCAGTTGCGCAGCGGCCGGGTGCGGAGGCTCATCCACCACCGCCGCGCCCCGGGGATGCGGAAGATCCACCACGGGAGGATCGATTCAACGGTGATGATCCGACGCACCGGCGTCGCCAGCGGCGTGAACAGGCGCTCGTCGCGCCGGTCGACGACCAGGTAATGCGTGGTGTCGCGCGCGAACCGCTCGACGCTCTCGCACAGCAGCCGGCAGCGCTCGAAATCCGGGCCGTAGCTCGGAGTGATCAGCGACATCTCGCCTAAATTGGCCGGAGGTTCGGCGGGCATGCGTTATTCAGCGATCATCGGTTATCCACCCCACGTGCTTCAACTTTCGCGGCAGGAGCAGCTACGACGCGACGTGCCGCCTCTGCGAGACAATAGAGACCTTAGAGACCTTTCTCGTTGAACCGCTGCGCCGCTTACCCGCAACGTTCAACGCGGACGGGAGGAGCAGTTCAATCTCTATCACCTTCTCATCAAACATCCGCTCGACCACTTCACGCACGTCGGCGACGATTTCGTCGAGCGTCCGACCCTACGTGATGACGCCCGGCTCTTCAAGCCCCTGCGCAATGAACCAGCCATCGTCCTGCTCCACTTTGATGTGAAGAACTGTCATCGCATTTCCTCCCTCAGTCATCGGACAACCCCAGTTGTCGAACGATTTTCCGCATGTTAACCCCGTTTAGGTCATTGTGCCAGCCGAACGAAGACTGCCGCCCGGGAGTGTCAAACAGAGCGTTTTCCACCCCAACGGATTCTGTCAACTCTCGCCCGCCAAAGCGGTCACGCACCCGCCGGCCGGGCGCTCACCTGCGCGATCCCCGTCCTCGCGCGATGCGGCGTGACGACAATTCCACCGCCGCGCGGGGATTTATTGGAGGATGGATAGCGGCGCGGGACGGTATATCGCCTATAGTGTGGTTGGCTGACCGACGACTGAGCACGGACACGCGACCCGATCCCGCCTCGCCTGTTCCCACCTCCCTCGCCCCTCATCCCTGCCGCAGCACTCCCGGGCGCTCTGCCCGGACCGACCGAACTTTCCGCCCGTGGCTCCCCGGAGCACACGGGCGTAACGCGCACAAACGAGGTAAACATGAGCCGTAAGCAACCGAATCCCCGCGATCTGACCAAACCCCTCCCTAAAGGCAAGAGCGTCCGACTCCTGAAGGTCGCCGACACCTGGCGGCTCATGGGCGCCGCGGGAGGCGACCTGTTTTTCCTCGCGGAGGTGGCCGACGCCGGGGGGATGCCCAGCGGCGTGGTTCCCAATCAGCTCACGCAATCGCACCTCTTCAGCCGGCGGCTGGTCGACGATCAGGCGTACACCGTCGTCGCACATGGCGGCTCCGTCGAAATGGACCCCGCCCGCGGCTACGTGCAGGCGTCGGCGTAAGCGACGCTCACACGCACAGGGCACACGCACAACGGAGACATGAATGGCAACGACACACGCCTATTTTTCAGCGGCCTGGGCGCTGACGCACGGCAGCGCCGTATATCGCAAGCCCAGCGGGATGACGGTGAACGTCACGCGGACCAACGTGGAAAAAGACGGCAAGGGCCGCCGCCCGCCGTGGGATGAGCGGTACGTCGGGGAAGTCGTCAGCGAAGACGAGGGCGGGTGCGTCGAGCCGATCAGCATGGTCCGCGGCATCACGCGCGAATAGAGTGCGCGCTCGCGTGCATCACATGGCGCGCGGGGCGCACGCAGCATCTGCGGAAATTCATTAGCGAGGGAACCATCATGGTTAAGCAACTGGAAACACCGACGCCCGCCAAGGGGGCCGGCGCTGTCGAAGCTGCGGACCTTTCCGCGGAAATCGCCGCTCACGTCGAGCGGGAACCCGCCGATCGCGTGTCGTGCCGGCGGGTTCACGGGAGCCACTACCGCTGCAACTGGTGGGCGCCGGCCACCGGGAAAGAATACGACAACCCCGCGATGTACGGGCTGACGGTCACCACCCATCGCGTGCGCAAGAGCCAGTTCATGTGTGTCACGCGGACCACAAACGGGCTGACCATCCGCGCGATGTAGAGTGACCCCTGGGCGCCATGTCCACGCAGAGCGTGCCCGCATGAGAATCAAATGAACTCGATCATCCCACCCCTGCGGCCCAACTACACGGTGACGGACTTCAAGTCAGGCCAATCGATCGTATTGCGCTGCGACGGCTCCACCGGCGTCCCGAAGTTCATGCACGGGGACCGCGCCGTGGTCGTGAAGGCCACGACGAAGCGCCTCGTCGTCGTCCGCGTTGATTGCCCCGACCGCCGCGAGCTTCGCGTCACGCCGAACCAGATCGCGATCATCGCCGAAGAAGCGTCGACGTAGTCAACGCACCGCCCGCCCCGCGAGCCATCACCGCCGGTCGATCATCCCCGCGGGCAGTACGCCCCGCCGGCTGTTATGCCCGTTCTTCCACCGGGAGGGCTCGCTCGGCCTTCCGCAAGGCGCGGTCGATTTTTTGAAAGGTAACCGTGTCGGCGGTTGACCTGCCCTTTTCGATTCGACAGAGCGTCTCCGCGCGAATCCCGGAGCGGCGCGCGAGCTCCGCTTGGGTCAACCCCACGCGACGACGATCGCGGATGAGCTTCCGCGCCAGTGATGCACGTGCGTACGCGACCGCGGGAACATTCCCTTTGACATCAGCCGCAGGCAGCGCCGGACCCGCGCCCGAGGCGAGGTCGCCGGCCAACTCGCGCATGCGCTCGAACTCCACCTCCGGGACGATGACGAACCGCTGACCCTTCACCAGAATGGTTCCGGCAACCCTGTTGTCTACTCCTCGTAAAAGCCATCGCGATGACCGAGTTTTTCCACGATCACGTCAGCCCCGGTGACACGGAATTGAGACAAGTTCGGTTTCGTCACCCTCTCGCCAGCGCGTCGCTTTGCTTGACGAAATCGTCGCCCTGCCACTCGTTGTCCTTCGTCACCATCCCCTTGGCTTTGGCCTTCGCGGCGGCCCTGGCTTCGGCCTGCCTGCGCACCAGGTCGGCGTGGGTGGTGAAATATTGCAGGCTATGACCGCGGAAGTCTTCGATGCGCTCGAACTTGTGCTTCGCCATGAACGAGAGCAGCTCGTCCTTCATTCGCGCGACCATGTCGTAGCCGTGCTTCATCACACCCGTGCAGACTTGCACGCTATTCGCGCCCAGGAGGATGAACTGGGCGGCGTCCGCGCCGGACTCGATGCCGCCCAGGGCGCTGAGCGACTTGCCCTGGCCGGGGAACTTGTCGCGGATCGTTTCGGCGCACTCCTTCACCATGCGCAGCGCGATCGGTCGCACAGCCGTGCAGGAGTATCCGCCGGGGGTCGTGTAGCCCTCTACCGTCGGCTCCGGGCGGAGCGTGTCCAGATCGACGCTCGTGACGCACAGGATGGTGTTGATCGCGCTCACGCCCTGGCAGCCGGCGCGCAACGCCGCCTCGCAACCGTCCTGGATGTGCGTAACGTTGGGCGTGAGCTTCGCCCACACCGGCACCTTGGCCGCTTCCATCACCCAGCGGCAAACCTCTTCCATGATTGAGCAGTCCTGCCCCATCGCCGCGCCCATCTTGCGCTCGGGCAGCCCGTGCGGGCAGGAGAAGTTCAGCTCGAACGCGTCCACGCCCGTGGCCTGCGTGCGCTCGACAATCTCGACCCACGCATCCTTGTTGTACTCCTCCATGATCGACGCGATGACGACCTTGTCGGGGTACTTGTCCTTCAACTGCTTGAACTCATCGAGCCACGTGTCAAACGGTCGATCGGAAATCAGCTCGATATTCTGCCAGCCGTAGATTTCCTTGGAGGTCTCTGTTTTCATCCGCGCGTATCGCGGCGCGACGTTGATCACCTTCGACGCATCCAGCGAGATCGTCTTAGCCACGACCGCCCCCCACCCCTCGTCGAACGCCTTGCCAATGACGTTCGCATTCGTCCCCGGCGGGCCGGAGCCGATGACGAATGGGTTCGGAAGCTTCAGGCCGTTGACGGTGGTTTCGAGCGTTGGCATGACCAGCTCCAAATCAAACTGGAACACGAATCGACACGAATTCAGACGAATCTCAACGAATCAAATCATATGCGTCGTTCACGCCGCCGGCAGCAACTTGATCTGCTCGATCGGCCGCGTCGTCGGTTCGATTCGGCTCATCGTCCCCGCCGGCGCGATCAACCGATTCACATCATACTTTCCATTCGCTACCGGCAGGTACCGCCCCGCATTCACTTCTTCCAACCACCGATCGCGCAACTCCCGCGCCGCCGCGACGAGGCGCGGATCGTTCTTCGGCTTCACCCGTGGGGTGTTCACGCGCACCGTCTTTTCCTTCGGCGCTTTCCCCGGCTTGGTTTCCGGCAACGGTTCGCCTTGCCTGGGGATGTCGAACATCAAGCCATTGCGACGAACCGGCGCCGGCTTTTCCTGTGATTTCCGATTCGCGATTGCCGATTTCCGATTGGAAGACCGCGGCAGTATCTTCTGCTCTTCATTCGGCAATTGGCAATCGGCATTCGGCAATATGAGTGGCTTCGCATCGCTCCAATGCGCTCCCGGCGGGATCGGCAGCACGATCCGATCTTCGCGAATCGATCCGCCCGCCGTCTTGCTCGGGAACCACCACGGCGTCGTCGTGTCGCCGGCGCGAATCCGCTTCTGCCAGAAGATGTGAACTCTCGATTTCTTCTCGCTTCCCGCGCGAAACGCCAGCGGCACGAACCCCAGCGCTTCCCAAAAGCGATTCGCCGCGATGTCCTGCGCGCACCAGCAGCAATACAGCGTGCACCCCCACGCGCTTCGCTCGAACTGCGCCTTCAACAACGACGCCCCGATGAACCCGCGCTGTTTCCCCGGCATCACGTTCATCTGATAGATGATCCCCACATCATCGCGTTTGAAGTATTGATCGTTCCCGATGCAGTACCCGACGCGCTCGCCATTCATCTCCGCGATCAGCACATGCCCGAGCTTGATCTTGCCCTCGAACTGCTTCGTCGGCATCCACCCGACCTGCTTCGTGTGCAGCTTCTGTAACGAATCGAGAA
>JBBSLV010000044.1:0-13862 GCA_038233535.1 Tepidisphaerales bacterium
GCTGTCGATGACGTCGAGCACGCCGCCGAAGCCGGGGATGGCGCGGCCGCTGTCCTTGACCTCGGCATCGCGCTTCATGAGGCTTTCCAGCAGGTCGCCGACCTGCCCGATCCCCCCGATGACGATGCCGAAGATCAGCCCCTTCCACCATTCGACGCGGTAGGGGATGGCCGCGGCGCAGATCGCGCCGACGACGCCGGCGGTGAGCATGCCGCAGATCAGCCCTTCCCACGTTTTGCCGGGGCTGAGCCAGGGGATGAGCTTATGACGGCCGAGCTTGCGGCCGCCGAAGTAGGCGCCGATGTCGGTGAACTTCACGACCAGGAGAATCAGGACGATCACCATCGTCGTGCCGATGACGTTGTTCGATTTCTTGACGCGCAGCGCGAGCAGGAACCACGCGAGCCCCCCGAGGTACAGCGTCGCCAGCGTCGTGCCGGCCATGTGGACGATCGCGTCCTGCGTCTGCTTTCCCCACGCGCGGCGCAGGGCGGCGAAGAGCATGACGAACACGACGATGAACGCGAGTGTGCTCGCGGCGATCGGCTTGAAGGCCGGGAACTGCGTGAGGAACGCATGGACGATCAGCGCCCATGAACCGAGGACGGAAATGATCCGATACGCCCGGACGCGCTCGGCGGCGAAGAGGGTGGCCAGCTCAATCGTCGCCGGTGGGACGACGAGCAGCAGCAGGGCCATCACCCCGATGCCGCAGACCCCGCGGTCGACGCCGAAGCGCTGGAGCATCCACGGCCGCGTCCAGCCTTCGGCGGCATGGTCGAGCCAGAGAATCAGTCCCAACGCGGCAAGCATGATCGGGCCGAACGTCAGGCGATTGCGCAGGGATGCTTCCATGTCACCTCAGGGTGTTGGTGTGATCCAGCGCCCCGAACCTCCGGTTGCGGCCGGCGAACGCGCCGATGGCGGCGTGCAGGTCGGGGGGGCCGAAGTCGGGCCACAGCACGTCGCTGACGAACAGCTCTGCGTAGCTGATCTGCCAGAGCAGGTAGTTGCTCACGCGCAGCTCGCCGGCCGTGCGGACGAGCAGGTCCGGGTCGGGCATGCCGGCGGTGTAGAGATGATCGGAGATGAGCTGCTCGTCAATATCTCGCGGGTCGAGCGTACCGCCCTTCACCTGTTTCGCGATGTCGCGCACGGCATCCGTGATCTCCGCGCGGCTGCCGTAGTTCAGCGCCAGCACGAGCGTGAGCCCGTCGTTGCCGCGCGTCTGGTCGAGCGTGAGGTTCACCTCGTCCATCACCGCGTCGGGAAGATTTTCCAGCCGGCCGATCTGCTGGAAGCGGATGTTGTTCTCCATCATCGTCGCCCGCTCGGAGCGCAGGTAATCGATGTACATCTGCATGAGAAACGACACCTCGTTGACCGGGCGCTTCCAATTTTCGAGGGAGAACGAGTAGAGCGTAAGAAAGTCCGGCCCGCCGTGCTCCTTGCGCAGGCGCGCGCATTCGGTGACGATGTTGCGGACGGACTTGGCGCCTTCCTGATGCCCTTTCACGCGCTCAAGCCCGCGCCGGACGGCCCAGCGCCCGTTGCCGTCCATGATGACGGCGATGTGGCGGGGGAACTTTTCGGGGGGGATGGTGGAGAGGGAGTCCATGCGGTTACCAAACGATGGGAACGAGCTTCGTTTCGCGGATTCGCGCGTCGTCGCTGATGAGCACTGAGTCTGAGTTGAGAAATAGCTGCCTGGCCGCCGTCGCCACGATGAGTCGGTCATGCAATCTCAAGGTCGCCCGTCAGGGAATGAGCTTCGTAAACCAGATCCTCGTCCAGCGACACAACGGTGAACCGTCGATCGTCGCTGAGCGCTTGGCGCAGCTCGGCAACCGTTATGCCAATGTTGCCCTTGCTCCTTGCAATCGCCCAACACGCTTCGGCAAGCGCAACGGCCGGGAGCAGCAATCGCGAGTTGGGATCAGACATGATCGCATCGGCTTGCGCCGACAATTTCGGACTGTCGTCCAAGAACCATAGCAACGCGTGGGCGTCTACAACGGCGGTCCTCGTCATGAATTCTCCAGCCGATCCCAGCTTCGCTCCCACTCGCGCTCCCAGAGGCCCTTCATCTCCTTCACATCGTCCTCCGTGAGACCAGTGCCTCGCTTGGCAAACATGCCGCGCGTGATCGGACGATGCGGACGTTGCGAAATGGATTCCGGCAAGTCTTGAGAGGGGGTGACGACGACCTCAGTCCCGTCCGGAACATTCAGCGCGCCTTTGAGTTCGATGTGACCGTTTCGGTAGACGCCAATAGCCTGCGGCTTCATGATGACCTCATTGCGATGAACGATCAGCCCTTTGCCTTTTCCACTTGTATCAAATGATACTCATACGCGTCCACCCGCGCGCCGGCTCGCGTCAATCAGGGTGCCGCTGACCCATCACTTGGGAGCATTCGGACCGGCAAACCTACCCGGCGATGTCCGGACGACGGCGGTTGACTTCCGCCGGCGACAACTCCAACCCGCGCCGCGCCGCGACGTCGGCCGGGGTGTACAGGGATGTTTCCGCCACCGGCGCGCGCCGGTCGCCGAAGTGGGTCAGCACATGATTCATCACCGCCGCCAGTTCGACGTCCTGTATGTGGCCCATCGGGGGCATGGGCGCGCGCCAGCGCGGGCTGGTCAGCCCGTACAGGTGCAGGTCGATCACGTACTCGCGCCCGCCAGGCGCCCCGAACAGCCGCGGCGTGTGCCCAAGCCCCGGGTACTGGTCCCAACCCTGCCCGTTGCGCCGGTGGCAGCTCAGGCAGTTGCTCACGTACGACCGTTCGCCCAACGCGCGCCAGTCGAACGCGCGGACCGGCTCCGGCTCATGCCGGGCCAGCACCGTTCGTTCGTTGCTGATCACAACCTGCGCCGACCGCATCCATGCGAACAGCCCCGCGCCCGCAATCAGCAGGAACGCGATCGTGTAGGTGACGACGTTGGCGAGGAAGTGGCGCATCAGGGGTTCCGCGGATCAGGCCAGGCTGAACCGCTCCAGTTGAATGTGCTCCTTGGGCACCCCGTGCTCCAGCAGCGCCGCGTGCACCGCATCCATCATCACCGGCGGACCGCAGACGAACACAAAACGGGTGAACTTTTCCTTCGGCAGTCGGCGCTCGAGCAACTGCCCGGTGATCATGCCCGTTTCCCCCTGCCAATCCTCCGGCGGGTTGCGGATGACGTAGACCACATCCAGTTTCAGCCGCTGCTTGAGCGATTCGATGTCCTCGCGGTACGCGACGTCGTGAATCGAATTGTCGGCGTAGATGAGCATGACCGGCCGGGGATCGCCGCGGTCGGCCATGGTGTGGAGGAACGACATGAACGGCGTGATCCCGACCCCGCCGGCGATGAACACGTATCCCACCGCCTGATAGCGGTCGATGCTGAACGCCCCGTGCGGTCCGTCGAGAAACGCGCGCGTGCCGACGGGAATTGTTCCGACGCGGGACGAAAAGTCGCCCAGCGCCTTGATCCCGAACTGAAGGCGGTCTTGTCGCTCGGCGCTGGAGGAGAAGCTGAATGGGTGCTCCTCCAACGTAAAGGGCGAGATCGCCAGCTTGATCCATGCGAACTGCCCGGGCATGAACGCCATGCCCGGGTGACCGATCGGTTCAAGCACCAGCGTGTGCATGTCGCCGTGCTCCGGGCGCACCTCTGCCACCCGCCAGCTGTACCCGCGCTGCCACGCGGGCTTGATCACCCGCAGGTAGATGACCAGCCCGACCATGGCCGCGGCGGTGGCGACCCAGATCGTCTGCTTCCACCAGACGTTCGTGTACAGCCCCGCCATCGAGACGTGCAATTGCGCGAAGACAATGGCCGCCACCCCAAACAGCAGGTGGGAGAGCCGCCACCACTCGTAGTTGAGCTTGAGCCGCTCGCGGAAGACGGAGGTGATGACGATCCCGATGAGCGACAGGATGCTCAGCCACCCGCAGCGGCTGGCCCAGTTGCCGCCGAAGGGGTTGAAGAGCTTCAGTCGGGCGGGGTTGTCGATGGCGATGATGATCGGATGCGCCAGCACGGCCGCAACGGCGACCATCGCGATCTGCCGGTGGTAACGGAGGATGATGTCGATCCCGTACGGAGCCGTCACCCGCTTGAACCGGGCGATGAGCACGAACTGCACGGCGATCTGCGTGAGCCCGACAAAACCGAGGGCGACGGCGAACTCCAGCCAAAACCCGCGCCCCGACGGGGTCGGTGGGACGAGCATGAGAAAGACGGGGACCAGCACCACCAGCAGGTAGAGGCTGATCCAGAAGAACCCGGAAACGGTGCGGCTCATGTGAAAAGCTCCGGCGCTCTGTTAGCCGCAATGCCCGTCCGGGAGGAACCCCGAAAAAGCCGCCGCTCTCGATTGTTACCCGCCGCTGTCCTGCGGCGCGGCCTCCCCGACGTGGATCAGGTGGTACTCGTACGCGTCCACCAAAGCCTGCCACGATGCGTCGATCACGTTCGTATTCACGCCGATCGTGCCGAACAGCTCGCGCGTGCCGTCCCCGCGGTCGCGCTTGCACTCGATGATGACGCGCACGGCGGCGGCCGTCTCGTCGTTGGAGTTGATCACCCGAACCTTGTAATCCGTCAAATGCACGCCGGCGATCTGCGGGTAGTACGGCTTGAGCGCGCGGCGCAGCGCGCCGTCGAGCGCGTTCACCGGGCCGTCACCCTCGGCGACGCGGTGCTCCACTTTGCCATTCACATGCAGCTTCACCGTCGCCTCCGCGATCGGCTGGGAATCCTTCATCCGCAGGATCACCACGCGATAGTGGTCGAGGTCGAAGAACTTGCGGTATCGCCCGATCTCCCTGCGCAGCAGCAGCTCGAAGCTCGCCTCGGCGGCCTCGAACTGGAAGCCGGCGTTCTCGAGATCCTGCACCTTCACCAAGACTTTCCGCAGCGTCTCCTTGTCGGTCTCGATGTCGAACGTCTTGCCCGCCTTGGCGGCGATGTTGCTCGCGCCGGACAACTCGCTGACGAGGATTTTCCGGGTGTTGCCCACCTCTTCGGGCGTCACGTGCTCGTACGTGCTCGCGTCCTTCTGCACCGCGTGCACGTGCATCCCTCCCTTGTGGGCGAACGCGCTCGCGCCCACGTACGGCTGGCCGGGCACGAGGTTGTAGTTGGCCGTCTCGTAGACGTAGCGGCTGACCTCCGTCAGGTGCTTGAGCGTTCCGGATCGGAGGCAGTCGAACTTGTACTTCAATTGAAGGTTGGCGATCAACGTGGTGAGATCCATGTTGCCGCATCGCTCGCCCACCCCGTTGATCGTGCCCTGCGCATGGTCCGCGCCCGCGCGAACGGCAGCCAGCGCGTTGGCGACGGCCAACCCCGCGTCGTTGTGCGTGTGGATGCCGATGGTGACGCTCGTTTCCTTCCGCACGCGCTCGACGGCTTCGGCGACACACTCTGGGAGGCTGCCGCCGTTCGTGTCGCACAAGCACAGGACCGACGCGCCGCCTTCCTGCGCTGCCCGCAGCGTCTGAAGCGCGTAGTCCGGGTTGGCCTTGAATCCGTCGAAGAAGTGTTCGGCGTCGTAGACGATCTGTCGCCCGGCCTCGCGCGCCAGGCGGACGGAATCCCCGATCATCTTCAGGTTCTCCTCCAGGCTGACCGACATCACGTGCTGCACCTGGTACGCGCTGGTCTTGCCGACGAGCGTAATGACCGGGGTCTGCGCGTCGAGCAGCGCTTTGATCCCCGGATCATCCTCGGCCTTGATCCCCCGGCGGCGCGTCATGCCGAAGGCGGCGACTTTCGCGTGCTTCAGCTTCAGTTGCCGCACATCGCGGAAGAACGCGGCGTCCTTCGGGTTGCTCATCGGAAAGCCGCCCTCGACGTAATCGACGCCGAGGTCGTCGAGCTTCTGCGCGATCATCAGCTTGTCCTGAAGCGAGAGGTTGAACCCCTCACCCTGCGTGCCGTCGCGGAGGGTCGTGTCGTAGATTTCGATCCGACGTGTTGCGCTCATGTCGTCACCCGTGGGTCTCACTCATGCGTGCGAAAACAAAAAAACCCTGCCGGTGGGGCAGGGCGTTGTGACTTTCGGAAAAACAGTCCGCGAACGATGGCCCTACCCGCTGATGTGCGCGGCAATAATGGTTCGGGCGATGCAAATCGTCGTGGCGAACATGGTCGGGGGATGATACCGGCAATCGGCCCGGCGTCAACCGACGGGCTACTTTTCGACGGTGATCGTCGCTGATGTTGAACCTACCATATCGTCTCATCGGCGCGTTGGCCGTTGGTCGTTGGTCGAAACCGGTCGGGAATTCGCATGTCCGAGAAAATCATCCGCGACCCGGTCCACGACGTCATCGCGTTCCGATTGGACCGTCCGCTCGACGCGCTGCTCTTCGGGTTGCTCAATGCCGAGGAGTTTCAGCGGCTGCGGCGCATCCGCCAGTTGGGGATGGCGTCGCTCGCCTACCCCGGCGCGGACCACTCGCGCTACAGCCACAGCCTGGGCGTCATGGAGACGGCGAGAAAAATTCTCGACCAGCTCAAGCGCGACTTCGCCGGCAGGATCGACGAAGAAAGCGAGACGATCTGCCTCGTCGCCGCCTTGCTGCATGATCTGGGGCATGGCCCGTTCAGCCACGTGTTCGAGCGCGTCAGCGGCATCCATCACGAGCGGCTGACGCAGCGCGTCATCATGGACGGCCACAGCGAAATCCACCAGATCCTCATCCGCTTCGATAAGCACATGCCCGACAAGATCGTCGAGTTTTTGCAGTGCAAGCCAAAGCGCACGTTTTATTGCGACGTGATCTCCAGCCAGCTCGACGCCGACCGGTTGGATTACCTTCTGCGCGACAATCTCATGACCGGCAGCGGCTACGGCGCGTATGACCTCGGCTGGCTGCTCAAAGCCCTGACGATCGACGAGCCCGGCGATCGGCTGGCGGTGACGCTCAAGGGCGTCAGCGCCGTCGAGGCGTATTTGCAGTCGCGCTACCACATGTACCGCAACGTGTACTTCCACAAGGTCGTCCGCAGCGCCGAGGGAATGGTGAAGCTCGCCCTTCAGCGCGCCAAGCGGCTGGCGGTGCAGGAGCGGCTGGAGTGGCCGCCGCGGGACAGCGCGGTGCGGAATGCGCTGACGGGGCAGCGCCTGTCGATGAAGCAGTTCACGGAGCTGGACGACGTGTCCATGCTTCACTGCTTCAAGCTGTGGACGGGTTCGGGAGACAAGATCCTCGCGGGCCTGTGCCACGGGCTGCTGTACCGCGACGTGTACAAGACGATCGACCTGTCGCGGCTGAACGACCCGCTGCGCGCAAAAGCCATCGCGACGAAAGCCGGGCGCGCCATCGCCGAGGAGGGCGGGGAGCCGGAGTACGAAATCTTCCTCGATCAACCCGCGGACACGCCCTACGCCATGCAGGCAACCGGCGCCGGCGAGATCATGGTCCGCGAGGACGCGGGCGGATCACAAAAGCTGATCCCGCTGGCGTCCGTGTCCCCGCTGACGGCCGTGTTGAATCAGCAGTTGACGTTCAGCCGAATTCACGTTGCCAGACGCTGGCGTGATCTGGTCGCCGGCATCGTGAAAGACGAACTGAAGGGATAGGATTCCAGTGGCATGGGGGTCTCGCGAGACCCCCCAGGCCACTGGAAAAATTCACCCGCTCTGAGGTGCCGCTTGCGGCTTCGGATAATCCTGGAAGCCTACTCCGCCGTCGTCGCGCTGATCAGGTCATTGTCGTACTGCTCTTCAAGCTCTCGAACCGTTTCAATGAGCTTCTCGTCCTTCTCAACGGCCTCGGTTACTTCCAGCTCCCACTGCGTGCTGGCCTGCCGGAGCGACGCGAGGTCGACGGGGAGGTTGAGGATCGCGCCGAGCCGGCGCGTGACGGCGGCGATGCTCAGCGGGTTCTCGCCCTGCAAATACCCCGGAATCTCCGCGGAGATCGAGAGCATCTCAAGGTGATGCCCGGGGCTGCGCGTCAGCAAATAGGTCGCGAAGCTGGCGGGGCCTTCGTATTCGGTCGGGCGCAGCCCGTGCTGGGTCAGCAGGGGGAGCAACCTCCGTTCGGAGACCGAGCCGTACAGCCGCGGCTCGCGCGTGTGCGGGACGGCCCCCCCGAAGCTGCCCATGAAGATGATCCGCTTCACGCCCAGCCGGCCGCAGACCTCGTAGATGCAGTCGGCAAAGCCCGGCCAGTTCAGGTTTGGCTCTCTGCCGACGAAGAACGCGGTGTTTGCCTTCACGTCCGCGTAAAAGTCGTTCCCGGCCATCTCAAATTCCGTCACCAGACCGTTGTCGTAGCGGACGTGCGGGCGGAACAGGGCGGTGACTTCCATCGAGCCGGGGAAGTTGTCGATGTAGAACCCCGACGGCTCGAGGCGCGCCACGTGCGTGACGTCGCGGCCGTCCATGAGCCGCCTGACCGTGCCCGTGGAAACGTCGCCGCCGTCCATCCAGCCGGTGAGGGCGAGCAGCAGCGTGGCGTCCTTGAGGCGCGGGGGATCGTTAACGAGGGTGAGGGGAGCGGTTGCCATCAGGTGGAAGTATATGCAGCGCCGGCGCCGTCCGCCGCGCCTATTAGCGCGGGTTGCGCCTCGGCACGGCGTCGCGTCGCGCCGCAGGTCATCCCGGAGCACTCCCAAAGGATTTCCCATCGCCGCAAGTGGGTGACACGCACCGCCGCGCGCAGTAGAACGGCGTCATGGCTTGGCCGAGTGCATTGCAGGTTGCGTTGAAGGAGTGGGCCGTCGTCTGCCGCGCGCTGGAGCAGGGCCGGCAGACCGTGCTGCTGCGCAAGGGCGGAATTTACGAGGCGGCGGGGGAGTTCGAGGTCGAAAACCGCGAGTTCCTCCTGTTCCCGACGTATCTGCACCAGAAGCTGAAAATGCTCAAGCCCTCCGATCACGCGGGCTTCGAGCCGCGCAGCGTCGAACCGGAGCAGGTATCCATCACGGGGGCGGGCGTGGTGACGGATATCATCGAACTGAAGTCGCGCGCCCAGATCGACGCGATCGACGACGAGCACGTGTGGACGGAGCCGCTGATCGACATGCGCTTCAACTACCGCCCGGAAAACCCGCTGTACCTGCTGCTCGTCCGCGCGTACCGGCTCGGGCAACCCGCGATGCTCGCCAACACCCCGGCCTACGCCGGGTGCAAGAGCTGGGTTCCGCTCGATCAGCCGGTGGAGCTTGGCGATGCGATGCCGGTGCTTGATGACGCGCGATACGAGATGCGGCGGAAGACGATTCTGGCGCGGGTGGAATGATGAAGCAGTCAACTATCAGCCAGTAATCCGGCAGTGGCGTTTTCTGGCTGACAACTGATCGCTGACTGCTTCATTCGGGGCTTCCAAAACCGTCACTTCCTCTCATACTCTTTCAAAAACCCCTCAAACATCCGCATATGTCCTTCCTCGTCGGCGAGGATCGTCGTGACCATGTCGGCCGTCACCGGGTCGGCGTCGCTGCACGCGCTGATGAGCTTCATGTAATGGTCGATCGCGCCCTGCTCGGCCTGGATCACGCCCTTGATCACGGCCGTCACGTCCGTGTTCTCCGCCGGCGGTTGCAGGTACGTCTGCCGCGACTTGAACTCCGCGCTGCCGGGCACCTTGCCGTACAGCGTCTTGATGCGCTGCCCGAACTGCTGCGCGTGGCCCAGCTCCGCCGTCACGTCGGCGGCCAGCGATTTCTTGATCTCCTCGGCCAGAACGCCGTCGAGGTTGATCGAGTTGGCGATGTAGCTCATGACCGTCTCCAGCTCCATCCAGTACGCCTGTATGAGCAGATCGACGATTTCCTTCCGCTTGGTCTCGTCTCGAATGATGGGCATGGGTTCCTCGTGGAGGTTAGTTGCTGATTGCCGGTGAATGATAGCGTGTGCTGCCCCGAATTGTCCTGGTCCGGCCTCCCTCTCTCCGGGTCTCGGCGTTCCGTCCTCGCCGCCTTGATCAATGCCGGCGTTCGCGGGTAGCGTGTCATGCGAAATGCCGCCCACCCTGTACGACGTTCACACGCACATCGGCCTTGACGCGGGGTTTTACCTGCGGCGGTGGTGGCCTTATTCGTCCACCGCGGTCGAGCTGCTGCACCACATGGACGTGGCGGGGATCGAGCGGGCGGTGTGCTTTCCGTTCACACTACCGTCGGCGTTCGACCCCTACGCATTCGCGGACCGCCAGACGATCGAGCTCATGCCCGGACGGTTCCCGGTCGACCGCGAGAACGAGTTGCTGAGCGTCGAGATCGCGCGGCTGGACCCGCTCAAGCGGCTGCTTCAGTTCGCGATGTTCGACCCCGCGCGCGAGGTCGCGAAGCAGGTTGAGCGTCTTGGGAAGCTCATTGGAACAATCGCGGGGCTTAAGACGCAGACGACGGTCTTGCAGTCGCCGATCCGCTCGCTGCTGAACGAGGGGCGCGATCTGATGGAGCTGGCGCAGCAGCATGACCTGCCCGTCCTCATTCACACCGCCGTCAACCCGGCCGACGGTTGGGCGCAGGCGCGCGACTGCCTCGACGTGGCCGAAGTCTTCCCGCGCGTGCGGTTCAATCTGGCGCACTCGCTGCGGTTTGACCGCGAATGCCTCGAGCGCGCGGCAACGATGCCCAACGTATGGGTGGATTGCTCGGCCCACCTCGTGCACTGCGCGTTGGCGCTGAAGGACGCGCCGGCCGTCGCGCCGCGGGCGCGTCGCGTGGACGCTGACTACTCGAAGCCGGCCGAGGTGCTCGCGACGATCTACGAACTTCTGCATGATCGCTACCTCTGGGGATCGGATTACCCGTACATGAGCTGGTGCGACGACAACATGTCAGCGGTCTACTCATACCAGCAGGAGGCCGACGTCCTGCACGCGCTGCCGCCGCGCGTGAGGGAGGGGATGGCATCGTACGCCCCGGAGCGATGGCTGTTCGGCGACAAGGCGGTGCGGCGATGATCAGCCTCAAGGGACATGCGGCCCTGATCACCGGCTCGACGAAAGGCATCGGTCGCGCCATCGCCGAAACGTACGCGGCGGCGGGGGCGGATGTGCTGATCCACGGACGCGCGCGAGGCACGGAAGCCGACGACGCGCTCGCAGCCTGCCGCGCGAGAGGCGTCCAAGCCGACTTCGTGGCCGGCGACCTCTCTCAACCCGAGGCCGACGTTCCGCTGTTCGACGCTGCGATCCACGCCATGCCGCACCTTGACATCCTCGTCAACAACGCCGGGCAATTCTTCGACGTGCCGTTCGAGGAGATGACGCGCGAGCGCTTCGCCCGCACGATGCGGCTGAACGTTGAGTCGGCGTACTTTCTCACGCAGTCGTTCACGAAACACTGGATCGCGAACAAGGTGAACGGTCGCGTGCTGTTCATCGGGTCGATCAACGGCCGGCTGGCCGAGCCGAACTCCACGGCGTACGACACGTCGAAGGGGGCGGTCGAGATGATGGTGCGCACGCTCGCCGTCGCGCTGGCGGGCAAGGGCATCCGCGTGAACGGCCTTGCGCCGGGGCTGGTGCGCACGCCGCAGACGAGCTGGATCGACACGCGGCCCGAGCAGGCGAAGTGGATCGCGCACCACACGCCCAACGGGCAAATCCCCGGCCCCGACGTCTGCGGCCCCGGCGCGGTGTACCTCGTCAGCGACGCCGCCCAGCACGTCCACGGCCATATGCTGCTGATCGATGGCGGGATGAGCGCGTGGCAGCAGCCGGGCAGGGGGCCTTACACGTGACGCGGCGTTGACGCGTGCCGCGAAGCCGTGAAACTCGTGAAAGTCGTGAAAGTCGTGAAAGTCGAGCATGCCGTATGATTGTTCCCTTCACCGCCGTTCTCGTGGCTCTCGAGCCGTCAAACCGCAGGGATGTGGCGCAGGCGCTTTCCGCCGCCGGCGTCGTCCTCGCGGCACAGATCGACACGATTGACGAATTGCCCGGCGTGCTCTCGCGAAGCGCCGTGTCGCCGCCGCGCGTGGTGATCGTGAGCCTCGAAGCCGATCCGCGCGAAACGCTTCGCCGCACGTCTTCGCTCGTGCGCAAGTTCCCGGCCCTTCGCTTCGTCGCGCTGTCGCGGGTCGCAACGGCAGAACTGGTGATGGACGCGATGGACGCCGGCTTCAGTGCGTTCATTCCGCTGCCGCTCGACCGCGCGCGGCTGCTCGCGGCGATTGAGCGCCTGCGCGAGGGCGAAGGCGGCTGCGAGGGGAACGAGCGCCGCGCGAGAATCATCCAGTTCATCCCGACGATCGGCGGATGCGGGGCGACGACGCTCGCCTGCGGGGTGGCCGCGTCGCTGGCGAAGCTCGGCAAAGCGCTGATCATCGACCTCGACCTCACCCGCGGCGCCGTCGCCAACAGTTTTGATGTCCGCCCGCGCCAGTCGATCGCCGACGTCGCGGGCGGGCGTGACGCGACGGAGATGGACAGGGCGAAGCTCGACGCCGCCCTGGCGGTGCACTGCGAGAGCGGGCTTGCCGTTCTTGCCCGTCCGGAAGCCCCGGAAGACGCGCATCGCGTGACCCGTGATGGGTTTGCCCGGCTGCTCGACGTCGCCGGCGGCGCGTTCGACTTCATCGTGATCGACTCGACGATGGCGCTCGACCCGCCCCACGCCGCCGCCGCGCGGACGGCCGACGTGAACGTGCTCGTCATGCAGCTCAGCGTGCCCAGCGCGAAGAACACCGAGCGCTACCTGCACGCCCTGCGGCGCATGGGCATTGATGCGACCGGCACATCGAAGCTCATTGTTAACCGCTTCACCCCGGAGCGCGCGGATATCCAGCCGAGCGAAATCGAGCGGGCGCTGGGGCTGAAGATCGGTTGGACGCTGCCCAACGACTTCGCCGCCGCGATGGGCGCCATCAACTTCGGCGAGCCGGTGACCCAGCGGTCCCCGCGCACGGAGCTGAGCCGATCGATCGTCGGGCTGGCCCAAAGGCTTGCGGGGCGGAGCGATGCCGCCCAGACTGGAGTCGATGCGCGTCACCCCATGCGTTCGCGGATGTAGGATCCAAAAAACGAGGTCGCAGATCCAAAAATGGGGTCGATCAAAAATGGGGTCGCAGTCCGTATTTAACGAGCAGGTCAAAAACGGATTGCGTCCTCGTTGTTGTTTCAATTTTATTGAGTGATGTCCCCTTTTCCGCTCCCCTTTTCCGCTATCGAGGATGCGGCGATCGATGACGCCTTGGATCGTCGGAAGTCGCACCGTCCTCCGGGGTATAACGGACCAACGTTCAATGGCCGGGCCGGTCCATTGCAGCGTTTGGTTATGCTGCCGGCCCGACCGCAGCGCCGCTCGGCCAGTGCCAAACCCAAGCGCCGATGCAGTTCAACCCATCGCCATCGCGCCATGCAAAAGGCTTGGACGCGCTGTGAACCAGATGCGCGCGATAAAACGCGCGTATGTTGTTCGCGACGCCGCTGCGTGCGGACGCTTGGTCACACAGCGGGTCGCAATCAAACAGCCCCACCAAGACGAAGTAGCGATCACTGTTCACATCGAGATGCCGAAGCTTGTCTACATCGCCTTCCCAATAGCCCAGTTGCTCCGGTGGCTTGTTGACCCAGCCCTTTCCCGACCAACACCGTTTGAACTCAATCCAAACCGGCGGCCTGTCAGGCGAGGACGCCCACAGGTCGCATTCGATACGACTGCCATCGTCGATTGAAGCATAACCCCGTTCCGCGGAGACGACATGATAGAGGGGCCGGATTGCCGCGTAGATGGAACAGCGAATCTGTTCCTCCTTCGGCAACCGCTCGTTGGGCTGCGACGACGCGACCAACGCCAAATCGGCGAGCATCGCGTCGATTACCGCGGGGATGTCCATCGTGGTCGCCTGAGGCAGCATAACGGAACAACGTTCAATGGCCGGCCCGGCGCCGACCA
>JBBSLV010000045.1:0-13810 GCA_038233535.1 Tepidisphaerales bacterium
TCCAGGCACGTCCACGGCAGTTTGGACTTCGCGTTCTCATCGGCCAGTTTGTGGCTGAAATTGTCCGGGTCCCATCGGACACCTTCTGGACTGGGCAGGAGCCACGGCCCCGATCCCGCCGGCTTGTACTTGTCCAGGACGGCGGCCAACGCAGTGCCGATCGGGACGGTGCGATTGCGGCCGGTCTTTGGCTGCCAGAACGCGCCGTCGATCGTCTTGGCTCGGATGCGAAGCAGCCCGGTCTTGCGGTCCACGTCCTCGCGCGCCAGCCACAATGCTTCCTCGCGCCGCACGCCAGCGTAGATCAGGATCGCGACGGCCGCATGGAGTGCCCTGTCTTCCTTGATGGCCTGCAATTGCTTGGTGATCTGTTCTGGGTTCAAGAATCGGATCTCGTGCGTCAAAAGCTTGCGCGGACGGACGCCATCCACGGGGTTCTTGAGCCGTAGGTCGGGGTAGACCAACCCGTGATGCTCGATGGCGTACCGGAAGAGCCGGTAGAGAATCTCCCGCTCTTCGTTCAGCGTCTTGGGCGAGACCTTTGCGGCGCGCTTATCCAAGTATTGATTGATGAGCGGAGCGGAAATCTGCTCAGCGTATTCCGCCACCAAGCGCGGCACTTCCGCATTCTCCCGGCCCGCCGGCTTCCCCTGAACTTCCCCTGTCAGATTGTCCCTTGTGGCGACGAGCTCCAGTGCCGGCACCAACGGTCCGAACACAACCCGCAGTCGCGAGGTGTCGTTCTTCACCGATTTGTCACGGTGGCTGGTCTTGAGGTGAGCGACGAAATCCTCCAGCAACTTGCCCAACGGCGTCTTCGTCGCCGTGGCCAATTGCCCAGTGGCATTCTCGTATTCGACCTTCTGAAGGAGCTTCTCCGCGATCTTGATGTTGCTGGACTTTGTGGCGATATCCTTCGCCTTTCCATTGACATAGACGCGGACGTAGAACTTGTTTCCCCGTTTGAGAAGACTGGCCATGGATGAAACCTCCCCAGGCACGACGCCTGGAAAACAAAGCCACACGGTGGTGCGGGCTCTGCATGAAGGGCACATCCACAGGGGAAGTTTAGGGGAAGCGGGAAAGCGACCCCATAAATGCCATCAGGCAGAG
The DNA here is from genome assembly GCA_038233535.1 of Tepidisphaerales bacterium. Classification (GTDB taxonomy): domain Bacteria; phylum Planctomycetota; class Phycisphaerae; order Tepidisphaerales; family Tepidisphaeraceae; genus DASYWJ01. The sequence continues at coordinate 1,114 of JBBSLV010000045.1, forward strand.
CCAACGTAAAGTGTTGACTCTGCCTGAGTAAGGGAAGTAGCGGGGGGAGGATTCGAACCTCCGACCTCCGGGTTATGAGCCCGACGAGCTACCAGGCTGCTCTACCCCGCGATCTGCAAATATCTTAGCCGCGAATCGGCGAAGGTCAACCCATGGCGGCGCGGGAAAACATTCAATCTGAGGTTACGTTGGGTCTAGAACGGCATCTTCTTCCCCAGCAGCTCATACCGCAGCATCGTCAGCGCCATCTTCGCCGATCGGTCGCGAATGAAGTCGCGGTCGCCGGGGAAGACGAACGTGCGGGCGATCGTGCCCTCGTCGCGCGCCACAGCGATGCACACGGTGCCGACGGGTTTGTCGGGCGAGCCGCCGTCGGGGCCGGCGATGCCGGAGATCGCCAGCGCATAGTCCGCCGCCGCGTGACGCAACGCGCTGCGGGCCATGTCGGTGACCACGGGCTCGGACACCGCGCCGTGCTGGTTGAGCAGCGCGGGGGACACGCCCAGCAGCGACTGCTTGGCGTCATTCCCGTACGTCACCCAGCCGAATGAGAAGTAGCGGCTCGATCCCGGCACGTCCGTCAGCATCTTCGCCAGCCACCCGCCGGTGCAGCTTTCGGCGACGGTGACCCACTGCTCCTTCTCGCGAAGAATTGCCGCCACCTCCCCCTGGAGGCTTTGTTCATCGACCCCGAAGATCAGATCCCCCAGCACCGCCTGACACCCGGCCACCGTTTTCTCCAGCTCGTTGACGGCTTCCTCGCGCGAAGAGAAACGCGCGTTGACGCGCAGCGAGACGATCCCGTTCGACACGGTCGTGCCGACCGACGGGTTGTTCTGCCGCATCATCAGCGGGCCGAGGCGCTCGGCGATCGTGCTCTCGCCCACGCCAAACGTGTGCAGCGTGCGCGAGAGGATCACCGCCCCCGCTCCCCCCCCGCCGGTCGCGTTTTGCACGTGCGGGAGCACGTCGCGCGTAAACATCCCCTTCATTTCCTTCGGCACGCCGGGCATCACGAATATCCGGCAGATCGTCTTCTGATCACCGGACTTGTACGTCGCGTCAATCCCCGCGGCCGTCCCCAACCCGTTCCCGATGATCGTCGCGCCCTTCGGGATCATCGCCTGAATCGCGTTGGTCACGGGCATCACGCGCCCCAGCCGCTGGAAGTAGGCTTCAAGCCGCTGTAGCCACGCGTCGTTCTGCTCCAGCGGCACGTTCATCACCACCGCCAGCGCCTGGCGGGTGAGGTCGTCGTCGGTAGGACCGATGCCCCCGGAGATCAGGAGGAAATCGCACCGCCCGACCGATTCGAGCATGGCCTGCTCGATCGCGCGTTGATCGTCACCGACGGTCAGGTGCGCGTTAACGCCGCACCCGAAAGTTGCCAGCTGCCGGCTGAGCCACGCCGAGTTCGTGTCGACCGTCTGCCCGAGCACAAGTTCGTCGCCGATGGAAAGGATGATGGCGTTCATTGCGATGGGAATGATATCCGCCAAACGCCCGCGCGGTGAGAAAAGAGCGGGGTGAGAAAAGAATCGCCGACTTCACGGCGGCGTTGCCTGCCGTTAACCCGTGGGACGTCGGATGATCTCTAGGCCCGCGTCCAGATTTCCAGCGTGTGGCTGTGCGCCAGGACGAGCGACTGGCCCGTGTGCGAGAAGCCGTAGGCGATCGGCGCCTCGGTCTCGGCGAGCTTCGCGCAGTGCCGCACCTGGGCCGAATCCCACAGCGACGCGCCGCGCGGGATGAGGACGAGGCTCGCGAGGTGGGGCCAGGAGTGGTGGACGAGCTCGACGCCCCAGCCGTCGAGGGTCATCAGCGGCAGCCCCCCGCCGAAGATCCCGCAGACGCGGATGACCTTCCCCGCGAGCGGGCCGATGCCATGCGATTCGAGCCGCACTTCCTGGGCGAAGGTGCTGCCGGCTTCGGGGTCGTGCGCGGTTCGCTCACCGGTGGTGCAGTCGAAGACGTCTTTTCCGCCGGAGGACTCGACGAGGAGCAGTTCGCTGTCTTCGTCGAAGCCCACGCCGCGCAGCCCGCCGACGGACGCACCCACAACGGCGCGCCACGCCGACGGCACGTTCATCGGCATGCGGCGGATGCGATCGTATATCGGGTCGTTAAGGTCCGGCACGGTGTGGAGGTTCCCATGGCGCGCCAGCGCGCGTGCTACGCCGCTTTCTCCGCCGCCGTCAGCGTCTTGATCCCGCCGAGCAGCGCGTTGTTTTCCTGGCTCGTGCCGACCGTGACGCGGATCTTGTCGGACAAGCCCGGCTTGTCGAAGTATCGGACAAGAATGCCCTGTTGCTTCAACCCGAGGTACGCCTCGCGCCCGCGCCCGGACGGCGTTGACGCGAGGATGAAGTTCGCCTGGCTGGGCAGGACCGTCCAGCCCATCTGCGTCAGCTCGCTGCTGATGCGCTGACGCTCGGATCGCACGTGCTCCCACGTCTTTTTCGCGTATTCCTGATCGCTGATGGCCGCCGTCGCGGCGGCGACGGAAATCGCGTCGCACGGGTAGCTGTCGCGGGCCTTGTTCATCTCGCGAATGACCGACGGCTGCGCCACGGCGAACCCGAAGCGCAGCCCCGCGAGCGAGTACGCCTTGCTCAGCGTGCGCGTCACGACGACGTTCTCGTGCTTGCGCACGAGCGGAAGGCAATTGTCCTCGGCGAAATCGACATATGCCTCGTCAATCAGCACGAGTCCGGAGAACTTCTGCGCCAGCTCGTCGATCTTCTGCGGCGAAACGACCGTGCCAGATGGCGCGTTGGGGTTGGCAAGGAAAATCGCGCGAGCCTTCGTCGCCAGCAGGGCGTCGATCGGCAGCGACCAGTCCTCGTCCCACGGGACGGTGACGGTCTTCACCTCGTCCAGATCGGCGAGCACGGGGTAGAGCGAGTAAGTCGGGTCGGGGTACGCGAGCGTGTCGCCGGGACCGGTGAACGTGAGCACGGCGACGGAGAGGATGTCGTCAGAGCCATTGCCGGCGATGATCATGTCCGGCGTGACGCCCAGCACCTGGGCGGCGGCTTCGCGGAACGCTTCGGCCGTCGGGTTCGGATAGCGGCGAAGCGACTCGGCCTCCACCTCGCGAATCGCCTGCATCACCTTGGGGCTGGGCGGGAACGGGTGTTCGTTTGTGTTGAGCTTCACGACGCGCTCGCCGGCGCCCGGCTGCTCGCCCGGCGTATAACCCTCCATCGCGCGGATCGCGGCACGGACAAATGTGGGAGCCATGTGGAACAGTGTAACGAGTTGCGCAAGAAGTGGCGATTGGGAACTGCGCGCGGCTCCGCGCACATAGAGTGAACGCTAAGACCGCTAAGACCGCAGAGAACGCAGAGAACGCAGAGAACGCAGAGAACGCAAAGAAGAAATTGAATCAGTCTCTGTCGTTTCTTCTCTGCGATCTCTGCGATCTCTGCGGTCTCTGCGTCGAGCGGTTGCAGCGCAGCGCGGCTCAATCAGCGGCGCGGACGCGCACGCTGGCAGCGTGGCCATCGAGGTGCTCGGCTTCGGCCAAGGCGATGATCGCGTCGGCGTCGGCAGCGAGACCGCTCGCATCGTAGCGCACCACGCTGCTGCGCTTGAGGAACTCGTACACGCTGATGCCGCTGGAGAAACGGGCCGTGGTGTTCGTCGGCAAACAGTGACTGGGGCCGGCGACATAATCGCCCGCGGCGACGGGCGAGTGCGGGCCGAGGAAGACGGCGCCGGCGTGGTTCAGCTTCGCGAGGACAGCTTGATCGTGGCGCGTCTGCACGTTCACGTGCTCGGCGGCGAACCGGTTGGTGAGATCGATCAGCGCATCCATCGACGGGTCAATAATGATCGCGCTCACGTCCGACAGCGACTTCTCGATGGCCGCGGAGCGTCCGAGAACGCCCGTCTGACGTTCGAGTTCCGTCATGACGCGCCGGGCAAGCTGCGCCGAGGTCGTCAGCAGGTAACAACTCCCCGGATCGTGCTCCGCCTGCGCGATCAGGTCGGCGGCGATGGCGGCGGGATGACCGGAATCATCAGCAAGCACGAGGATTTCGCTCGGGCCCAGGAACCCATCGACGCCGACCGCGCCGGATACTGCGCGCTTCGCAAGCTGCACGTACCTGTTGCCGGGGCCGACGATCTTGTCGACGGCGGGGATGGTCGCCGTGCCGAACGCCATGGCGCCGATCGCCGCCGCCCCACCGGCGCGATACACGTCGCTCAGCCCAAGCTCATGACACGCGGCCAGCACGACGTCCGACCGCCCGTACACGCTGGGCGGGGTGCAGACGACGATCCGCTTCACCCCCGCCACCTGCGCGGGCACCGCCAGCATGATCAGGCTCGACGGGTACGAACCCTTCCCGCCGGGGAAGTACAACCCCGCGCTGTCGAGCGCCGTGAACCGAAGCCCCAGCTCAACCCCCGGGCGATGCAGCGGTTGCGGCGGCTTGGGCATGATGTGCATCTGGTACTCACGCACCTGCGCGATCGATCGACGAATGGCCGCCAGCACGTCGGGCGCGACACGGTTGATCGCCGAGTGCATCTCGTCGAGCTGCACACGGATCTGGTCGGCGGAGAAATTCGGATCATCGAACCGGCGCGAGATGTCGACCAGCGCCTCGTCGCCGCGCCGCGCGACGTCGGCGAGCATCTGCTGAACGTTAACCAGCGCGTCATCCGGGCGCGTCGCAAGCTGCTTGGGGTCGAGGCGGAGGTTGGCGAGCAGCGCTTCAACGCGCTGGCGCTCCGCGGGGTTCGACAGGTTCAAGACGGGAATCATTGGGGGCAGATGGTAATGGCTTGCGGGCTTGCGACCAATGCCGGAGACCCGGCCGGCGGAGGCGATCGCGCATTTCCCTCGGCGCCGCCAGGGCAATTGCGAGCATTCCGACAAGTTGGCGAGGCCGCTTCAGCGGCTGGGTCTTCCCACCCCCCCCACAAACCCTAGGCGCGCCCCCGACTCACCGCATACCCCGCGAAAACCAGCGCAATGCCTAAGACATTGCTCACAACCGCGTAAACCATACCCCGCCCCATCTGTCCCTCCCGCAGGAGCTGAGCCGTATCCCACCCGAACGTGGAGAACGTCGTGAACCCCCCGAGGAACCCCACGACCACCATCAACCGATACTCTTCCCGCACCGGCCACCGCTCGACCAGCACGCCCTGAAGGAACCCAATCGCAAAGCACCCGAGGAGGTTCACCGTCATGGTCGCGACCGGAAAAGCCAGGCGCTCCCCCATCCCCCTGGCCAGCACGTGCGTGCCGTAGCGAGCGAGCGTGCCCAGCGCCCCGCCCATCGCAATCAGGAGCAGCCTGTGCATCGCCGGTTCACGCCTCGCGGAGGTGGTAACTCTTGATCGTCGTCTGCTGGAAGTCGGGATAGGCGTTGAGGTCATGCTCCGCGAGATCCAGTCCGTCGAATTCATCGGCTTCCTTCGAGCGGATGCCGATCGTCTTTTTCAGCACGACGAGCAGCGCGGCCGTAGCGATGAAAGCCAGGAGCGCGATCGTGACCGCGCCCAGCGCCTGCACGCCGAGTTGACGGAGTCGCTCGCTCATTTCCATCGGCGCCGCCAGCGCGACCGCGAGCGTTCCGATCAGGCCGCCAACGCCGTGGACGGCGACGGCGCCGGTGGGGTCGTCGACTTTCAGGCGCAGATCGATTTGCACCATCGCCCACGGCACGATCACCCCCGCCGCCGCGCCGATGGCGACGGCGGCGCCGGTGGGCATGAGATTCGCCCCGCCCGTGATCGCGACGAGCGCACCGAGCAACCCGCTGTAGATGAGGAGCACATCCGGCTTGCCATAACGAACGACACTGCCGATGAGCGACGCCAATCCCCCCGCCGCCGCAGCCAGCAGCACGTTGATCGCCGCGTGCGCCCCGGCGCCGCTGTGCAGCGCGCCGGCGCCCATCACGTACGGCACCCACGCGACCAGCAGGATCAACACCCCCACCGACGCCAGCGGGAGACTGTGGCCCGGGATCATGTTCGACGATCCGTCGCGGTTGTACTTCCCGCTGCGCGGACCGATAAGCACCGCGACGGCGAGCGCGCTCATGCCGGCGGCGAGGTGAATGACGCTCGCGCCGGCTTCGTCAAGGTAGCCCATGCGCGCGAGGAACCCCGTCCACGCCCAGTACGCGGCCACGGGGACGATTACACCCGCCACGAGGAACGATACCGCTCCCAGTGGGAACAGTTTGGACCGTTCGCCGCCCGCGATGATCGGTATCGAGGAGGCGAAGAGGACGAGCACGAGGTGGAAGAAGGTGGTGAAGTCCGCGTGGCCGAGGTGGTCGAAAAACAGGCCGGGGTCGCCGGCGAAGATCGCCGCCCCAACCGCCCAGAACGCCAGCGTTGCCATGCAAAAATCGAGCAGATTTCGCAGCACCGCGCCGGCAGCGTTCTTCGAGCGCGCCAGCCCCGTCGCGTACCACGCCAAGCCGACGCGCACGAGCAGCGCGAGGGAGCCGAAGAGGATGATGAATCGTTCGTTCACGCCCGCACCGCGCGGCAGTGTAGGGACCGGGGGGACAATTGCGAAATCCGCCCGGCCGGTCGTGACAGATTTCCCTGGCCAAGCCCCCGGCTTTTGCTCCCGCAGCCCAAATGCGTCCGCTCACCACGGAGCTCACGGAGACCACTGAGCAATGCGCCCGATTTGTTGGTCTTCTCCGCGCACGCCGTGTGCTCCGTGGTGAACTCGCTCCGCGCTTTTAATGCGTCGCCCGCTCCATACAATCCCGCCACCGATGGGCAAGGAGCGGAACGATCTTCTCGACCGGTTGCAATACCTCGGCCTGCGGGTCGTGTCGATGTTCATGCACTCCTGGCCCGTCGAGTTAAACCTCCAACTGGCCAAGCATATCGGCAACTTCATGTACGCGGTGGACCGCAAGCACCGCGAGCGCGCGCTGGGCAACCTCCGCCGCAGCTTTCCCGACATGCCGGAAAAGCAGCGCAAGCTTATGGCCCGGCGGAGCATGCAGCAGCTCGTGATGCTCGGCGTCGACGTGATCTTCACGACCCGCCTCGTCCATATCGACACATGGACCCGGCACGTCCGGCTGGCTGACTTCCACGAGACGCTCAAGCTGCTCATCGCCAAGCACCAGGGGTTGATCATGTTGACCGGCCACTACGGCAACTGGGAGATCCTCGGCTACGTTCTGGGCACGCTGGGGTTCGAGACGACGAGCATCGCCCGCCCGCTCGACAATCCATACGTCAACGAATGGCTGCTCGGCGTGCGCGAAAAGAAGGGTCAGAAGATCATCGACAAAAAAGGCGCCACGACCGACATCACCACCCTGCTCGGCCAAGGTGGAACGGTCTGTTTTATCGCCGACCAAAACGCGGGCAGCAAGGGGATCTTTGTCGACTTCTTCGGGCGAAAAGCGAGCACGTACAAGTCGATCGGGCTGCTGGCGATGGAGTACGAGGTGCCGGTGGTGATCGGATACGCCAGACGCGCCGAAGATAAGTTCCTCTTCGACGTTGGCGTGCAGGACATCATCTGGCCGACCGACTGGAAATCGCAGGATGATCCGTTGCGCTACATCACGCAACGGTACACGAAGGGAATTGAGGACTTCGTCCGCGCGGATCCGGGACAATACCTATGGGTGCACCGAAGGTGGAAGACGCGGCCGAAGGGCGAGCAGCCGGAAACGTTTGATTAACCGTCCTCACCCCGCCGCCGGCGGCGCGACCGACTCGATCTTCAGCAATTCCGCGTACTCCCGCAGCACGGCCTCCCACGTGAAACGCTCACGCACGTCTGCCAGCGCGTGTCCGATCAGCCGGCGACGCAACGCCGGGTCCTCCATCACCCGGCGGATCGCCTCGGCCAGCTCCTGCGGCGAACCGACGGGGACGAGCAGTCCGGTTTCACCGTCTTTCACCACGTCCCGAATCCCAGGCGCGTTCGTACCGATCACCGGCACGCCCGCGGCCATGGCTTCGATGAGAACCAACCCGAACCCCTCGGCCGAGGAGGGGAGGACGAGCAGGTCGATCTGCTTCAGCGCTTCCTGCGGCCCGGGCACGGACCCGTGCATGGTCACCGCGTCGCGCAACCCCATCTGCGCAATCTCCGACATGAGCTTCTCGCGTTCGGCGCCGGCGCCGAAGACGTGCAGGTGGATCCCCGCCGCGTCGCCGCCGAGCCGCTTGACCGCGTGGAGCAGGTCGGGGATGCGCTTGATCGGGTCGAGCCGGCCGATGAAACCGATGCGGAAGGCGTGGGTCGCGCGCGTGCGCTCGATGAGAAAATCGTCCGGCTCGATTGCGTTGGGAATCACCCGGAACTTGTCCAGCGGGATGTTCGCCAGTTGGTTGGCGACCTGGGAAATCGACGGCGACGGCACGATGATTCGCTCCGCCCGCCGGTGCACCTTCGCCTGCAACCGCCAGTGCCAGTGCGGCGACGGCTGGGTCGTCTGAATGGATTGCAGCCAGCGCACCTGCCCGCACGCAAAGAACACCGACGCGGCGGCGGTCATCGCGTTGGCGTGAATGAGAAAACTGAAAACCGTGTCGAATCGCCCGAAACGGACGAGGTCGATCAGTTGCGTCATCACGGAAAACGCGTTGGATATCCCGCGCCCGCCGAGCGGGTGCACCTCCACCTGGCTGTTGCGAAGCTGATGTCCGACCGGCCCAAGCTCTTTGAGGCTTGCCACCTCGCACTTGACGTGCGGGATGAGGTTGAGGCGCGTCGCCAGCTCGCGCACAACGGTGGGCGTGCCGCCGATCTCGAGATCGGTGATGACGAGAAGGATGCGCCGGACGAGCACGAGGGCCGATCATACCCGAGCGCGACGGCGGTGGAGCAATCCGAGCGACGCCGCCGCCAGCGCGAGCGTCCCGGCGGGCTCGGGGACGGGCGTGGCGATCGCAATGCCCGTTCGGCCGTCGCCCAGGCTGTACCGGAACACGATTTGTCCGGCGTCGTTCATCCCGCCGAATGCGGATGAGTCTATATTCATTGTCGAGCCGAACAGCGATTGCCCGTCGATGACGACGCGATCGGTTGTTCCGTTGGGCCCGTCGAAGATGCCAAGTGTGCCGCCCGTGAGCGTGCCGAGGAAGGCGAGGTCGTCGGAGGCGTTGATCTCGGGACGGACAAAGCTTTGAAACTGCCCGTCGCTCGTGTCGATGAGGGTTTGAATACCCGTGCCATCGTGGAGAAGGATTTTGTCACCCCCCCCAGCGTCGACCCCGGCCGTAAAGACCGAATGCCCGGAATTGTTGATCGGCGCTGCCTTGTTGCGGCTGGCGAAGCTAAGCGGGTTTGCAAAGTCGAACAACGTTGCGCCGGTCCCACCGTTGCTAGTCTCAAGGCTTTCAGAAAGAGAGACCCCCGAACCCCCCGGAACCCCCGGCACGAGGTGCCAGCGGCCGTAGCTGACCAGGCCGGCGTCATTGATTTCCGGTTGGTAGACGTCGCTGGTATTTATCGACGCGGGCGAAATGCCAATGGTCGTTAGCGTGCCGCCGCTGCCGGCGAGGACGAAAGCGGTCGGGCTGAAGCCTTCGCCGGTTGCATTGAACGCGACGAGGCCGGACTCGTTGATCCGGACGTGCGGACGGAATGTGCCGAGTGAGCCGCTGGAGTCGGCGATGGTGGTAATCGGCCCGCCGCTGCCGCGGTAGACACCGGCCACCGTGGTGGCGGCCCCGAAGGCGACTTGCCCGGCGTCGTTGATGTCCGTCTCGTTAAAGAACCCTTGGAAGGGCCCGGTCGTGTCGGCGATGGTGACGGTCGTCGTGCCGTTGCTGCGGTATACGCCTCTACGGCCGCTGTCGAGGGAGGCGTTGAAGGAGATAAACCCGGCATTGTTGATCCGCGGGATGCCAAACTGCGCGAACGTGGCGCTATTGCTGTCCACGACGTTCGTATACGTGTAGTTCTGCGCCAACGCCGGCGGCGCTACAGTAACCAAAATCGCCACCGCGCACGCGCCCGTCCAGCCGCCCGATCGAGAAATCGACATGTATCCTCCTTAAGTTAGCGCGCCGCGCATCGCCCCGGCGCATGGCATCAACTGAAATGAAGAGTCGATGATACTGCGTGACCTTGTCCGCAAGCAAGCAACAAATCGGCATTTTTATTCCCGCGCGGCCACCGTGGATTCCCATGGAACGCTGCAATCGACGTGCGCGCCCCACGCCGCCTAGCGGTCCGTCAACGCCTTGGCTTTTTCCACCAGCAGCTTAAACGGCGCAAGGTGCTCCGGTTCATCCAGCAATCGTTCCGGATGCCACTGCACGGCAGCGAACAGCGGGAAGGTCGGGTCTTCGTACGCCTCGATCACCCCATCCGGCGCCGTCGCGATCACGCGCAGCCCCCGGCCGATCTTGCGGATGGCCTGCTTGTGGTAGGTGTTGACGCTCACGTCGCGCCGGCCGATCGCCCGGCCGAGCTGAGAGTCGGTATCAACCACTACGTGGTGCCGCGGCGGCGAACCCTTGTCGAGGCAGCGGTGCTCGATGTCCTTCAACTCGTCCGGGAGGAACTGGATGAGCGACCCGCCGCGGTGGACGTTGATCAACTGCGACCCGAGACAGACGCCCAGCGTCGGCATGCGGCGTCGCTCGACCTCCGCGATCAGCGCCAGCTCGAAACACTGCCGCGCCGGCTCGATCTTCGCGGCCTTGGGATGCCAGCATTCGTAGCAATAGAGCGACGGATCGAGGTCGTTTCCGCCGGAGAAGAGCAACCCGTCGCACAGATCGACATACTGCGGGATGAGCAACGGATCGACACGAAACGGCAGCAGAATCGGCAACCCCCCGGCCCGCTCGACGGCCTCGGCGTAGGTGTAGGCGGACATGTACCGCGGGGCGTCGTCATCGCTGTCGATGGTCACGCCGATGACGGGACGCTTGCTGTTCATGGCAGGCATCGTAGCCGAAAACACCGCCGGGGTTAGAGGGGCCGGCGTAGGCGAAGAGCAGGTCACTCATGAGGCGCGCGCGTCTGCGCTGCGACGGCTACTTGAGTTGAACGGTCGCCTTGCGGAAATCGATCACCAGCCGGCGGTTGCGGAAGAAGTCGAGGCCGAGGAGACCCATGACCCCCGTGGCAGGCGGCAGGTTGTATGCGAGGACGCGGAACCGGTCACGCCTGGCGCCCAGGGCTTCGATCGAGCTGACGTCGAAGAGCACGGCTTGCTCCGAGCCGCTGGCCGTCGTCACTATCGATCTGCCCACTGCCGACGTCGTCTTGTAACCGACGTACAGCAGACGTGCAACGTTGATCATGCTCATGGACGCACCCGTATCGAGCGCCATTGGGATCACGGAGGAACCGGATGGTCCCCAGATGCGCACGTCCACGACGATCAACCCCAGACGAATGTCGAAGCGCGTGGTCACAGGTTGAAGGCCATGTGCTCGGGCAGCTTGCCGGTGAACCGGACCGCGGAACTCTTCAGTTTGAGCTCAGTGGCGCGTTTATCCAGTTGATCCCGATCCGGGCTGTGAAAGACCACGGTGCCGCGGATGACCTTTGGGCCCTTCCGCACCTCCGGGTCCGCCAGCAGCACCCATTCATCGGGATACTTGGCTTCAATCTCCGCAATGGTCAGCAGTTCGTCCATGACCGCATCCGCCTTTACGCTTCCACCATCTCGACGACGACCTTCTTCCCCGCCTTCTTGCGGGCATTCTCCGTGAGCAGTTGCTTGCGCAAGCGGATGCTCTGCGGGGTGGCTTCGACCAGCTCGTCTTCCTCAATGTACTCCAGCGCTTGCTCGAGCGTCATCTTCCGCGCGGGCTTGAGGATGATGTTCTCGTCGCTGCTCGTCGTTCGCATGTTGGTCAGCGCCTTGGCGGTCGTCGGGTTGACAACCATGTCGTTGTCGCGGGCGTTTTCCGCGACGATCTGGCCCTCGTAAACGGGATCCTGCGGGCTGACGAACATCGAGCCGCGCTCCTGGAGATTGTTCAGGGCGAAGGCGTTGACCGTTCCGCCGGTCATGGCGACCATCACGCCGTTGGCCCGGCCCGGGACGTTGCCGCGCATCGGGGCGTACTCGTGGAAGTTGTGGTGCATGATGGCCGTGCCCTGCGTGGCCGTGAGCATGCGCGTGCGCAGCCCGATCAGCCCGCGGGCGGGGATCGTGAACTCCAGATGGACCTGGCCTTCGCGGTTGTCCATGCGGACGAGCTCGCCCTTGCGGTTGCCGACGAGTTCCATCACGCCGCCCATGTTCTTTTCCGGGACGTCAACGACGAGATACTCGATCGGTTCGAGCGTCTGCCCCGTCTCCTTGTCCTTCTTCATGATCACGTGCGGCTTGCTGATGCTCAGTTCGTACCCCTCGCGCCGCATGTTCTCGATGAGAATGCCCAGGTGCAGCAAGCCGCGGCCTGAGACCTTGAACGCGTCCTTGTTGCCCGCTTCTTCGACCTTCAAAGCGACGTTGGACTCCAGCTCCTTGAACAGTCGCTCGCGCAGATTGCGAGAAGTGACGTACTTGCCTTCCTTGCCGACGAACGGGCTCGTGTTCACGCTGAACATCATCGTGAGGGTCGGCGGTTCGACGTCTTCGGCGACCAGTGCCTGCGGGTTGAGCGCGTCACACACGCTGTCGCTGATGTCGACCGATTCGAGGCCGATGAGGGCGACGATGTCGCCGGCGGCGGCTTCGTCGGCGTTCTTGCGGCCGAAGCCGTCGAA
>JBBSLV010000046.1:0-13788 GCA_038233535.1 Tepidisphaerales bacterium
CATCTGTTGAAGTTTTTCGAGTCGTTCACTCGTTGCCATGCTGATTCGCCTCCCGTTGCCCACGCAGCTTAGTGATGCAGGCGCGGCGGGGACAACGTGGGATGTGGTTGAGTGGCTCGATGCGATTGACTCCACCACCGGACCACTCAACCACTCCACCACCTCCTCAAGCCGCGCCTTTGGTGCGCAGCGGCTGGTGCTTCATGTGGAGCGATTCAGCAACGGCGGCGTTCGTCACGCGCCCGCCCACCAGGTTGATGCCTTCGCCCAAACCCGCGTCATCCGCGGCGGCGGCTTGGTAGCCCTTGTTGGCGATCTTCAGCGCGTACGGCAGCGTCGCGTTGCACAGCGCGATCGTGCTCGTGCGGCCCACGGCGCCGGGCATGTTCGTCACGCAGTAGTGCACGACGCCGTCCACGACATATGTCGGGTTCTGGTGCGTTGTCGGACGGGCCGTTTCGATGCAGCCGCCCTGGTCGATGGCGACGTCGACGATCACGGCGCCATTCTTCATGTCCTTCAAATCGACCTTCGTCACGAGCCGGGGGGCTTTGGCGCCGGGGATGAGGACGGCGCCGATGACGAGATCGGCCTTGCGGACCTCGTCGCGGATGTTCTGCGGATCGGAATAGATCGTGTGCACGTTGGCGGGCATGACGTCGTCGAGGTAGCGGAGCCGGTCGAGGCTGACGTCCATGATGATGACGTTCGCGCCCAACCCCGCCGCGACCTTGGCCGCGTTCGTGCCCACGATGCCCCCGCCCAGCACGACGACGTGTGCCGGCGCCACGCCCGGCACCCCGCCCAGCAGAATCCCCCGGCCCATCATCGGCTTCTCCAGGTACTTCGCCCCCTCCTGGATGCTCATCTTCCCGGCGATCTCGCTCATCGGCGTGAGCAGCGGGAGCGTGCCCCGCTTGTCCTTGATCGTCTCGTACGCGATGGCGATGATTTCCGATTCAACGCACGCCTGCGTCAGCTCCGGGGCGGCCGCGAGGTGGAAATACGTGAAGACGATCTGTCCGGGCCGGAACAACCCGATTTCCGGCGGCATGGGCTCTTTCACCTTGACGATGAGGTCCGCATTCTGGAACGGCTCCTCGTGCGTCTGGACGATCCTCGCCCCGACTTTCGCGTAATCCTCGTCCGCGAACCCGCTGCCCACCCCCGCCTGCGTCTCGACGAACACCTCGTGCCCGTTCCGTACCATCATCTCGACGCCCACGGGCATCATGGCGACGCGGTATTCGTCGGGCTTGATCTCTTTCGGTACGCCAACACGCATTGTCACGTCCAGTGCCAGTTGCCAGTTGTCAGTTGCCAGTTGCCAATAACCAGTCCAATAAACTGACCGGCAGATGATATCGACATTTGAGCCGCGCTCGACCCACCCGCGCAATTTTGCCGCGTCGCTTACCGGCATCATCCGTTCGTGCCGATGTTCAAAATAGACGTGCGTTGCCCATAGGCAACATCCCGCTTCACTAACAACTGGCAACTGACAACTGGCAACTACCTCCATGCTTCAAGCCAACACGCCCCATAAACCGCGGCTGCTGATTCTCGACGAGGATCGCATTATTCTTCAGTCGCTCGCGCAGTTCCTTCGCCGCGAGGGGTACGAGGTCCGCACGAGCGACAATCCCGACGACGCGAGAAATCAGCTCGACGCGGCCCAGACCGAATTGCTGCTGGCCGACATCAACATGCCCGGCGTGAAGCCGGCCGAGTTCCTGCGCGACGTCCGCCGGCGGTTCCCGCACGTCGTGACCATCGTCATCACCGGGTACGGCTCCATCGAGGGCGCGGTCGAGGCGACGAAGATGGGCGCATTTGACTACCTCACCAAGCCGATCGTCGACGACGAGATACGCGTCGTCGTCGAGAAGGGTGTGCGCCAGCAGTCGCTGCTGTTCGAGAACCAGACGCTCAAGCAGCAGTTGGACCTGCGGTTCGGGCTGGAGAACATCGTCGGGCACGACTACAAGATGCTGAAGATCTTCGACCTCGTCGGCGCCGTCGCCGACAGCCGAACCACGGTCCTGATGAGCGGGGAAAGCGGAACGGGCAAGTCGCTCGCCGCCCGCGCGATTCATCACCGCTCGCCCCGCCGGGATAAGCCGTTCATCGAAGTGTCATGCGGGGCCCTGCCGGAAACCCTGCTCGAATCGGAACTGTTCGGCCACGTCAAAGGCGCGTTCACCGGCGCGATCGGTGACAAGCCGGGACGATTTCTGGCCGCCGACGGGGGGACGATCTTTCTCGACGAGATCAACTCCGCCTCGCAGGCGATGCAGGTGAAGCTGCTCCGCGTGCTCCAGGAGCGCGCGTTCGAGCCCGTCGGCAGCAGCGACACCAAGACGGTGGACGTGCGCGTGCTGCTCGCCAGCAACGTCGACCTCGCCCAGCTCGTCACCGAGCAGAAGTTCCGCCAGGATCTCTACTACCGCGTCAACGTCGTGACGGTGCGGATGCCCAGCCTCCGTGAGCGCCTCGGCGACATCCCGCTCCTGGCCGGCCACTTCCTGCGCAAGTTCGCGCAGGAGACGGGCCGCGAAGTCGTCGGCTTCTCCGAAGCCGCGATGTCGTCGATGCAGCGCTACAACTGGCCGGGCAACGTGCGTGAATTGGAGAACGCGGTCGAGCGCGCGGTGGTGTTGTCGCGTCGCCCGCAGATTGACGTGGACGACCTTCCCGAGCCGGTGCAGTTCTACGACGCCCCCCGCCCCGCGGCGCTGCGCGCCGGCGAAACGTACGACCCTCCCATGCCCCTCGAGCAGGCGCTGGAAACCCCCGAGCGGCGCATCATTGAAGCGGCCCTGCACCGCAACGACTGGAACCGCCAGAACACCGCCGCGGAGCTCGACATCAACCGAACGACGCTCTACAAGAAAATGCGGAAGTACCGGCTGGATCTGGGCGAATCAAACTGGTCGGAGCCGGGCGTGCCGGTGGCGAAGACCGCAGGCGCCTGACGGCGCGAAGTCGACGTTCACCTTTTGAAAAGTCGTCGGAAATCACGTCGTCCGTGGACGACGCGGACAATGGTCAGCATCTGCTCATCGTGCCGGTACGCGATGACGTACGAGTGGACCGACCAGAAGCGGTAGCTGGGATTCTTCACGTCGGTGCGACGGTGGCCCTTGCCCGGCATCTCCACCAGCCCGCGGATCGCGGTATCGATGCGCTCACTCACCCGATTCGCTGCGTCGATGCTATCGCCGGCAATGTGGCGCCAGATCTCCAGCATATCCAGACGCGCCATCGGTTGGATGAGCAGCTTTCTCATCCGGCCTTCGCCCGACCTGTGGCTCTGAGCGCCCTCAGTTCGGCCAGCACTTGCTCGCCGTCAAGCGGCGAACCGCTTTGCTCGCCCTCGTCGAGAAGCTGCTCGAATTCACCCGGCTCGAAGTCGCCAAGCGACTCCTGCTGGTCAAGGTTCGCCATCGCTGCGGCCACGACGTCCTCCGGCGTCTTGTACCT
The DNA here is from genome assembly GCA_038233535.1 of Tepidisphaerales bacterium. GTDB lineage: Bacteria > Planctomycetota > Phycisphaerae > Tepidisphaerales > Tepidisphaeraceae > DASYWJ01. The sequence continues at coordinate 3,484 of JBBSLV010000046.1, forward strand.
TCCCGACTCCACACGTTCGTCAATCAGCTTTTGAATCCGGGGCGGCAAAGATAGCTTCATGGGCGGCCTCCTGACCGGCAGATCATACCACGCCGACTAAGGAGATTCCTTCTGCCGGCCCGTGACATTCCCCTGCCGCCGCGCTATACAAGACGTAACCATGTCGCGTGTTTCCGGCAATCCCCTCGCCTCCGCGTTCCCGCGGCCGCGACGACGGACAAAGTCGCCACACCCACCGAAGCGCTGCGGCGGCTGGACCTGGGCGATTTGAACTGGACGGAACCGGGCGTGCCGGTGGCGACAAAGTCCGGCAGTTGACGCGCGACAAGACGTCAAAGCGATGCTATCTTCGTTTTTCTCGGGAGATGCTTATGAACCTGCAATTATCTCCAGAACTCAAGCGCTTTGTTGACCAGCAAGTCAAGGTTGGCCGCTTCTCGTCTACCGAGGAAGTCGTTCAAGCTGGTCTCGCTCGGCTGATGCTCGACCCTGAACCCGAGGCGTTAAGTCCAGCCGAAGCCAAGGACATTCACGTTTCGATCGAACAAATGTCCCGAGGCGAGGTGACGGACTGGAAGGACCACTCGGCGGACGCGCGAAAGCGTTTTGCCCTCTAGCCGCGCTTTATGCCAACCACGTACCGGGTCAGACTTACCGCGCTCGCGGGTATGCACCTGAACGAGATCTACGACTACATTGAACGGCACTCGCCGCAGAACGCTCGAGAGATGGTTCGTCGCCTGCTCGACGCCACCGACAGCCTGGAGCTTCTTCCGCATCGCTACCCGGTCGTGAAGGACAGCGATGCATTTGGCGTCGCGGTCCGCTCGATGCCGGTGCGCCCCTTCAAGGTGCGGTATCACATCGACGAGAGCGCCAGGTGCGTCACCATCCTCTCCGTCCGGCACGGCGCCCGACGAGAAGCATAATCAACCCTTGCCCAGCGGCGTGACAACGGTCGCCCTCGGCGCTATACAAGGTGTCACCATGTCCCGCGTCACCGGCAATCCGCTCGCGACCGCATTCGCCCGTGCGACGGGCGCGGAGAAGCTTGCCACACCCGCCGAAGCGCTGCGGCGGCTCGATCTGCGCGGCGCGGGCTCGTTGGCGTGGGACGATGTCGTGCGGCTCGACGCCGGCGGCGTCGAGCGCGTCGCACGTGCCGTCGATGATGAGCGCATCGCGCTCCAGGACGCCTATGACGGCGGGGGAAACGCGTTTGGCGCCCTGACGCGCATCGACGAGCTGCTCAGCGAGGCCGACACCCTCGCCGCCGCCAACGGCAAGTCCGGGGTTGGCCGGCAGGCGCGGCGCGATAACCAATCGAAGATTGACGCGCTGCTGAAGGACGTTGAAACCACCGCTGCCGACGTCAAATCCAGCGCCGGCGTTCCGCTGCTCGACGGCAACGGCATGCTCGTCGCCGGGCAGGCGTCGAAGAACACCGTGTCGATGAAGCTCGATCGCGTGGCGCTGGACAGGCTCGGGCGAATCATCGTCAACGGACGCACCCTCTCGCTCGCCGATGTCGCGCGGCGCAAGCCGCTGGACACGTCGACCGGCGATCGCTCCGACATCGCGAGGGCCCGCCGAACGATGGAGGCGGCGAAGGAATCGGTCGCCGAGATGAAAACGAAGATCCAGTCGTTCCAGGCCGACGAGCTGCGCCCGCGCCTGGGCGACGTGGCGACCGCGATGGAGGGCATTTTCACGTCCACGAGCCTCGACAGCACCGAGGAGGCGATGGTGATGGCCCGCGAACTGCGGACGATGATGCTGCAAAGCGCCACGCTCGCCGCCGCCATCGCCGCCGACGGATGGGACCGCGAGCGGGCGATCGGGCTGCTGACGTAACAGGGTTCATCCGTCGCGATCTTTGCAGGCCCAAGGTTCGTCATCATCGAAGTCCTGGTATCAATTGTCGCCGGCGCGACGTAGCATGGGCGACGATGCGAAACAAACCATACGTCGCCGTCGCGGCGGTCCCGGCCGCGCTGTTGTTGTGGTGGGCGGTCTCCTTGTGGTGGCGCGACAACGCCATCGGCGCCGTGATCGCCGGTGCGATCGCAGTGGCCATGTTCGTCGCCGCATACCGCATCGCGCAGGCCGACTCCTTCTCCCCCACGAAGCGCAGTAACTGGAATTCATCCCGCTCCGCGGAAGTTAACCGCTGGGCCACCGCGCACGACGAGAAAGACGATCGCCCCGCCGCCAAGCCCTGACGCTCTTGCTGGAATATTCCGGCACTGGCATCTTCCTAACAGATACCGTACTCTGCGTGCCGTATGGATGATGTTAGCATCGCCGTGACGGAAGCGTTCAACCGCGTCTGGCCGCGGTTGCAGGCGAATCCGGATGAACTCGCGCAGCGTCTCGCCCGCCGCCGCACGCGACTGATGCGTGCGCCGCCGCGCTCGTGGTGCGTTGCCGTGCGCGCCTCCGACGCACGCATCCACCCCGCCAGCGCGATCATCGTTCCGGAAGACGCGGCCTATCCAAGCCGACCCGAGCTCTACGCCGAGCACGAAGTCACGCTCGACACGCGGCTGCTGCGCCGCCTCCATCATCCCGTCGCGATCGACGGCTATGGACTCACGCGTCAACAGGCCGCGAAGGAACTCGGCATCAGCACGCGTGGCGTCGACAGCCTGATCCGAAGGGGCGTCATCCGCGCCGAGACGATGCCGTACGGCATCCGCGGTCAGCCGATCAAGATCCTCCGCAGCGAGCGCTCGTTCGACCCGTCATCGAGCAGTTCGAAGGGGCGCCCCGACCCGGTCTGGGGCGCGAACTGGGGCCACCTCGCGGAGATGGTCCCGGACGATTTTGCGCAGGACGTCACGCGCATCCCCCACCGCGACGCGAAGACGCGCCGCTTCCGTGGGTGGCGCTGGATCTGCCCCGGCTGCCGACGCGTCGTCTGCACGCTCTTTTACCCCGTGCAGCCGATCGATCTTCCCACGTTCCTCGGCCTCGACCCCGCCACACACGAAGCCGACCAGATCCAACCCCCCCCGCCCACCTTCGGCTGCGTGCTCTGCCACCGCGTGCAGTACTGGACCCGCGTCGGCACGCGGGGCTGGAACCAGATGATCGCCTACATCTCCGGCGGCTTGCTGTACGGCGCGGAGGTTCAACGGCCAAAGTGGCTGACGCAGGACCGCAAGCGCGCCTTCGCGCGCCGACCCAATCGCCAGGTAACGGCACGGCACGGCGAGGTGCAGGACCGTTTGATCGCAGGCATGACGTACAATCAGATCGCCAAGGATCTCGGCATCGCGCTCCCGACCGTCTGCTTCCACGCGAAACGCATCTACAAGCGGCACGGCGTGCATAGCCGAGCGGCACTGATTGCCACAGCATCCGGGAACTGCTCCACGAGATCGAGCGGAGCCTGAAAGGGGCGCACCAATGAGCGAGAAGAAGCCGACACGTCCAAAGCAGTCCACGCGGATCCCAAACGTGGGCGACCGTATCATCGCGGGCCTGACCGAACTGCGCGATGCGATCCACGCCGGTATGCCGCTCGCCTCGCGGTTCACGGTCCGCACGGTCAGCATGGCTGATCCCGATCCGTTCGACGCGCGCCGCGTCCGCAGGGTTCGCGCGAAGCTCGGCCTAAGCCAGGCCGTCTTTGCAAAGCTCGTGGGCGTGTCAAACGTCCTGGCGCAGTCTTGGGAACAAGGCCGCCGCGAGCCTTCCCCGCTTGCGCGATGATTGCTGATGGAAATCGAGCGCGACCCGGTACGATGGCAGCGGATGGTGGCCACCACCGGCTCCCCGCGCACCGCGCGAAAGACAGCATGAATCCATCCTGCTCACTTCATGGGTACGGCGCGATCGCGATCAGCGTGATCTGATTCCTACCCGGTCCATAGCACCAGAAGAGCCGGTACGCGCCGGGGGTCCGGTTCTGGATATAGGCTTCGAAGACCTTCTGGCTCGGATCGTACGGATGGGTAAGTGACTGGAACAAGTGGGAGAGTCCGACATTCCCACATCGACTCCCGAGTGAGGCTGCTGGAGGCTCGGAAACGGAAGAAGCAATGAGCTAAATGCGATTCACAGCCGCAACGCGGCGGCGGTAGCGGTTGAGGGCGCGGTCAACGAGTCCAGGCGCAAGCGTCGCCAGTCCAAGCCCCCACCGGGACGCGCGGTGCGGCCAGACCTCCGGGCGCGGGCGCTGGATCGCGTTGACCATCGCATTCGCCACCTGCTCGACCGTTTGCGACATACCGCTGCGCGGAATCTTCACGCCCCCGCCGGCCTCGGCGACCTGGCCGAACTCGGTGCTGGTCATGATCGGGTGGACGCTCGTGACGGCGATCTTTTTTGGACGCAGCTCGACGCGCATGGCTTCGGCGATGCTGAGTTGGGCGGCCTTCGTTGCGCCGTACACGCCAAGGTACGGCGGGCTGCGCCGCGCGGCGGCGGAGGAGACGATCATCACCTGCCCGCGGTATCCGTCGCGCAGATCCTGCTTCAGCAGGTGCGGCATGGCGGCGGCGATGCAGTCGGTCGTGCCGAAGACGTTCGTCGCGAAAATCTTTCGCACGTCGTCGGGCGTGGTGTTCTCGAGGAGCCGGTAGTAGCCGTAGCCGGCATTGCAGACGAGCGTATCGATCCGGCCGAAGCGTTCGATCGAGCGCGCGATCAGGCGCGCGCAGTCTTCGCACTTCGCGACGTCGGCGACGACGGTGAGGTGGTTCCCGCCCAGCGATGCGTTCAGCGCGGTGAGCCGGTCTTCGCGCCGGGCAGCGAGCACCAGCTTCGCGCCGCGCCGCGCAAGCATCTCCGCCAGCGACTTGCCGATGCCGGCGCTGGCGCCGGTGATGACGACGACCATCTCTTGAAGGTTGCGAACCATACCACGCTCTCCGGTGCGCCTGGCATCTTACGCTGGTTACGATTTTGAGTTTCGTGCTTCGGATTTCCGGCGCAGCAAAGCTATGCTTTACCCGATGTTCACCGGCATTGTCGAACGTTCCGTGCGCGTGGCGTCCGTCTCCGACGGGACCGGGTTCCGACGACTCAACCTTGCCGTCGACTGGTCCGACGCGAAGCGGGGGGAGAGCGTCGCGGTCAACGGGGTATGTCTGACCATCGCGGAGCTGCCGCCCGGGCTGCTCGCGTTCGACATCATCCCCGAGACGCTGAGCAAGACGAACCTCGGGCTGCTCCAGGGGGGCGACATGGTGCACGTCGAGCGCTCGCTGCGCGTGGGTGACCGGATCGACGGCCACTTCGTGCAGGGTCACGTCGATGGCCCCGCCCTGCTGCTCGAACAGAGCGGTGGAGGAGGAGGGGAGGGCGACGAGCTGCGGCTGCGCTGCGAGACGTCGACGGAGCTGGCGCGGTACGTCGTGCCCAAGGGGTCGGTGTGCCTGGACGGCGTGAGCCTCACCGTCGCGAGCGTCAGCGGCAACGTGTTCGAGGTCGCGCTGATTCCCACGACGGTTCAACTGACTCGGTTGTCGTCAAGGGAAAAAGGCTGGCCGCTCAATTTCGAGGCGGACGTGATCAGCAAAACGATCGTTTCTTTTCTTGAACGGCGCGGGATTTGATGGGAGATTTGATGTGGCACGGGCATCCTGCCCGTGGTCCTGGTTTTGTGCGAAGAAAGAAGACACGGGCTGGAAGCCCGTGCCACGAATGGATTACCGCCCCACCATCGCGATCACAATGGGTGACCCCGCGGGCATCGGCCCGGAGGTCATCGTCAAAGCGCTCTCCGACCCCGTGCTCCGCCACAAGGCACGCTACATCGTCTATGGCATGAACGAGCTGCTTTCGTACGCGGCCGACCTCGCGGAATTCGATGTCTTCTGGTGGCGTGACCAGTACAACGGCCGGCTTCGCCCCTACCCGCACGACGTTGTCGTCGTCGACTACGACAACTACACGATCCTGGGGCATGCCGTGCGGGCGCCGAGCAAGTTGGGCGGGGAGGCGTCGATGCGCTTCTGCCTCGACGCCATAGACGCGGCCCAGCGAAAGATCGTCGACGCCGTCGTCACCGCGCCGATCGCCAAGGAAAGCTGGAAACTCGCCGGTTATCACTACCCCGGGCACACGGAACTGTTTGCCCAGCGCACCGGCGCGCGGCGTTACGCGATGATGTTTGCGGGCGGGCCGCTGAAGGTCGTGCTCGCGACGGTGCACGTGCCGTTGAACAGCCTGTGGGGGCGGCTGAACATCGGCGCGGTGTTCCAGCCGATCGAATTGATCCACGAGGCGCTGGTCAACTGGTTTGACATCCCCAAGCCGCGCATCGCCGTCGCCGGGGTGAATCCGCACGCGAGCGAGAACGGGCAGTTCGGCGATGAAGAAGAACGCATCATCTCCCCCGCCATTTTAATGGCGAAGGATCAGGGCCTCGACGTGACCGGCCCGTACCCGCCCGACACGGTGTTCCTCTCGGCGGTGAACGGCAAGTTCGACGCCGTCGTAGCGATGTACCATGACCAGGGGCTGATCCCGGTGAAGCTCCTCGCGTTCGACCGGGCGGTGAACGTGACGCTGGGGTTGCCGATCATCCGCACCAGCCCGGACCACGGCACCGCGTTCGACATCGTCGGCCGCAACCGCGCCAACCCCGGCTCGATGCGCGCCGCGATCGAGCTGGCCATTGACCTGGCGGTGAAGCGGCACAAGCGACAGGAAGCGCAGCGGGTCGCGGGCCGCGCCCGCGAGGGACACGGCGCGTAAATACGCGCACCAAAGAGCGCGAATGGCGGTCGGTCGATTGCGCTATTTCTTCTTCGTCGCAAACGCCAGCACGTTCACCGGCGTCGTCCCTCTCCCCTGCCCGTCCCCGTACTGGATCGCCATGTTGACGAGGTTCTTCGCCTGGTCGATGGCGTCGACGAGGTTCAACCGGTTCGCAAGCCCGGCGGTGATGGCGGCGCTGAAGGCGCACCCGCTGCCGTGCGTCTTTTCCTTCGGGTGGGTCTTACCGGCGAATTCCAGAAACTCGCGGCCGTCGAAGAACAGGTCGACCATCTGATCGGCGACCTCAATGCCCTTAATCACGACGGCGCGGGCGCCGGAGTCGATCAATCGTCGGGCGGCGTCCTTGGCCGTTGAAATGTTCGGCTCGATGCGGTTCATACCGGTGAGGGCGGCCGTCTCGCGGAGGTTAGGCGTGATGACGGTCGCGTGCGGGAACAGCTTGCGCTTCATCGCGTCAACCGCGTCATCCTTCAGCAGCGCGTCGCCGCTTTTGGCGACCATGACCGGGTCGCACACGTACGGCGAAAGGTTGTTGCGGCTGATCGAATCCTCGACCGCTTCGATGACGCCGCGCGAGCTCAACATGCCGCTCTTGGTCGCGTCGGCGGAGATGTCGCCCACCGTGTGGTCGATCTGGTCGCGGATGAGCGATGGTTCCAGCTCCAGCGCCCGGTGCACGCCCAGCGTATTCTGCGCCGTGATGGCGGTGATCGCGCTCATGCCGTAGACACCGAGGACGGAGAAGACTTTGAGGTCGGCCTGGATGCCGGCGCCTCCCGAGGAGTCGGACCCGGCGATCGTCAACGCGGTTTTCATGCGTGGTGAATCCTCTGGGGAATGGGGACGGGGGAAATGTATCGGGCCGGGGAGAGGCGTGCAATTTTATGAAGCGATTGCGATACCGACACGTGCCCCGGGCTGAAGTAACTATCTCAAAAGATTTCTTGCCACCGTTGGGGCACCGATGCACACCGCCAACCAATGCATTCATCGGTGTTCGTCGGTGCCCCATCGGTGGCTTAACTCTTGTTGGAGATAGTTTACTAACGCAGCTCACAACGCGTCTATTCCGCCGGCGCGAGGTCGAAGAGATAGATCGATCCCCCGAGGATCGCGAGCGGCTCGCGGGTGCGGAGTTGCGCGTAGAGCGAGCGTGCTTCCGGTTCGATTGCGAACCCCTGCAGATGCGTGGCGCTCACGGCCAGCACCGCGCCCGGGTCGGCGGGCCAGTTCGGGCGCAAGTCGATGCCGTCCTTGCGGACGTCGATTGCGTTGATGCCGTACAGCGCGGGGTCGGCGGGGCCGAAGTAGCTGACGTAGAGCTTGCGGCCGGGGTGTTGCTCCTGCCACTGCGCGAGCAGCGGAAGATCCTGGCCGAGGTCGACGTTGGACTCCCCAAGCAGCCGCACGGGCTCACCGGGCAGCAACCGGGCGGCGGCGTTGAAGAACGGGACGTAGTTTGGATAGGCCAGGACCGTCTCCGTCGCCAGCCCGATCACGAGCAGCGCGACGACCCACCGCGCCGCGCGCCAGCGCTGCGTCGCCAGCGCCGCCGACGCGCCGATGGCGATGAACAGGAACGGGTACACGGGAAGCACGTGGCGCAGCCCGAAGTCGAGCCGTGCGAGCATCGCGAAAAACAGGTAGAGCACGACCGGCAGTGCCAGACACGTGATCGTCCATGTCCACGCTTCCGACGGCGCGCCCCACCGTTTCCACGCGGCCAGCAGCACCCATCCCATCAGCGCCAGCGCCGCGACCGTCGCCAGCGGCGTCTTCACCGCCATGGCAAACGGAAAATATGACCACCACCCGCCGCGTCGGCTTTGGCCGAGCATGTACGCGGGCCGCGTCAGCATCCCCTGGTATGCGTCGAGGAAGCCGTAGATCCACGGCTGCGGCAGCAATTGGTTTGCCTCGGCGACCATCGCGGCGCGCGTGATGAGGCTCGGCTCCTGCACCGGTTGCGTCGCCAGCCGCTTGTTGCCGCGGCTGGCGAGTCGCGCTTCGGTCAATCCGACCTCCGTGACGATGCCGCCCATGTTCATCGACGCCGCCGGCGCCGGCGCGGGGCGGAAGCGGAACTCGTACGTCGCCCACAGCGCCGCGATGCTCACGCCCAGCATCACGATCAGCACGATGCCGGCCACGACGTACCGGCCCCACCATCTGCGCAGCCAGCGCTCAAACAGCGGCCACGACGCCGGGACGAACACGCGCGACACGACGACGGCGGCCGCGATCAGCAGGACGAACAGCCCGGAGAATTTTAACGACAACGTGACGCCCGCGAGCAGCGCGAGGATGACGATGCGGAGAAGCGACGCGCGCCGGCCGGCGCGCCACGCGGCATAGACGGTGCCAAGCAGCGCGAGGCTCATCGCCACGTCGCTGTCGATGAGCGGCCCGTGCGCGAGGAAGTTCGGATCGAGCGAGAACAGCCCCACCGCCACGACGGCCGCCACTGGCCCGCCGATCTTCCACGCCCACCAGCCGATCATCGCGCCCAGCGTCACCGCGATTACGATCATGACCGCCCGCGACCGCGCGAGGATCGCGTCCGCTGCCGCCGCGCCGCCCTCCGTGCCGTACAGCACCGCCCGGCTCCACGCGGCGCTGGCGCTCGCGTCATCGAGCACGCGCGTCCACAGATCCGCATGCTGGTCGACCGGCAGCGCGACGCGCGCGTTCGGACGCGCCGCGAGGAACTTCCACAATGGGGGCGCCTCGGGGTTCACCCGGAACTCCCCGCGCACAAGGTGCATCCACCCGGCCACGGCGTGTGTCGGCTCATCGACGGCGGCACTTTTCGTGAGCACGGCGGTCCACGATACGATAGCGAACGCCGCCAGCAGCGCGGCGCAGGCAACGATAGCGCCCACCGCGCGCCACCGCATGGGCGAAATCAGTTCCCCCGCCCGTCCCGTGGCTCCGTACGAATTGACCCGCGCCCGCACCATCAAACTCCGATCGAATCGGCAAAACGGTAGCGACCGGTGGGGTGGCAGGCAATCGGAGCAGATCGCCACGCCGATTTGTTTCGCGCCGGGCGAATCGGGCGGCCCCGCTTTTTGTCGCATCTGACAAATAAGCACCCCGGCGAAGAGCGAGTTCCTCTCGAATGAGTTGTGGATGATGTCACCGCGACATTTCGACTCTCCCTTTCCTCAAGCCAGCCCATCCGGCACCCGGTTTGCTTGCCAGAATCTTACCCACTTTCGCACAACGTGAACGGCGAGCGAGTGACAGGTGGTTATTGTCGAAAGGCGAATCGTGAATCGATCATCATCCCGCCGCAATAGCGCTCGGTCATCACATTCCCTGAGTGACTCCTCCGGCATCCTCGGCGCTGCCTTCGAGGCGGCGCGGGAGCGCGCCGGCGCGCAGGTCGGCGAGATCGTGGAGCAGGTGAAGCACGAGGGACAGGCGTTTGTCGCCGGTCGCAGGGAGCTGCTTGCCGAGCAGCTCACAAACGTGAGCAGCGCGATCCGCCGGGCTGCGGACAAGCTGCACGACACGGACAGCGAATTCATCGCCGCACACGTCGACCGCGCCGCGGACGCGATCGACGAC
>JBBSLV010000047.1:0-13734 GCA_038233535.1 Tepidisphaerales bacterium
ACCACCGGTGCGCGGACATGGAGCAGTTGATGCGGAATGTCAGTCGTTACCTCGCCACGCGCAACGCGCGCACCCGTGCGGCTTTGCGGAAAGCCGCGTGACATGCGACTATGGATACACGAATCGCGCACGGTTATTTAGACGCCCCTCGCTCCTCGTGTTACCCCTTTCGTCATGCCATCTGACGTTGCCATCGTCGATCTCCTCCGCGGCAAGCTTCCCGTCGGTGAAATTGTCACCATCAAAGGCTGGGTCCGTACCCGCCGCGATTCCAAGGGCGGGTTTTCATTCGTCAACATCAGCGACGGATCGTGCTTCGATGGCATGCAAGTCGTCGCGCCGAACACGCTGCCGAATTACACGAACGAAGTGATGCACCTGACTGCCGGGTGCTCGGTGATCGCGACGGGCACGGTCGCTGCGTCGCAGGGCAAGGGGCAGACCGTCGAGATCCAGGGGACGAGCGTCGAGGTCGTCGGCTGGGTGGAAGATCCGGACACGTATCCGGTCAGCCCAAAGCAGCACACATTCGAGTTTTTGCGCGAGGTCGCGCACCTTCGGCCTCGAACGAACACGTTCGGCGCCGTCGCGCGCGTGCGCCACACGCTGAGTATGGCGATTCACCGGTTTTTCCATGAGAACGGGTTCTTCTGGATCCACACCCCGATCATCACCGCCAACGACGCCGAGGGCGCCGGCGCGATGTTCCGCGTCAGCACGCTCGACGCCGCCAACCTCCCGCGCACGGGCGAGGGGAAGATCGACTTCGCGCAGGACTTCTTCGGCCGCCAGGCGTCGCTCACCGTCTCCGGGCAGCTCAACGTCGAGACCTACGCGATGGCGCTGTCGAAGGTGTACACCTTCGGCCCGACGTTCCGCGCCGAGCGGTCGTTCACGCCGCGGCATTTGGCCGAGTTCTGGATGATCGAGCCGGAGATCGCCTTCGCGGACCTTGCCGCCGACGCGGACCTCGCCGAGCGGTTCTTAAAGTACATCTTCCGGGCCGTGCTCGAAGAGCGCCCGGACGACATGAAGTTCTTCGCCGACCGGATCGACAGGGACTGCATCACGCGCGTCGAGAAGTTCATCGACTCCAGCTTCGAGCGCATCACCTACACCGACGCGATCGCGGCCCTGGAAAAGAGCGGCAGAAAATTCGAGTTCCCCGTGAAGTGGGGCATGGACATGCAGTCCGAGCACGAGCGCTGGCTGACCGAGGAGCACATCGGCCGGCCGGTCGTGGTGATGAACTACCCGAAGGCCATCAAACCGTTCTACATGCGGCTGAACGACGACGAAAAGACCGTCGCCGCGATGGACGTGCTCGCCCCCGGAATCGGCGAGATCATCGGCGGATCACAGCGCGAGGAGCGGCTGGACGTGCTCGACCGCCGACTCGACGAGATGCGCCTCGATAAGCAGGCCTATTGGTGGTACCGCGATTTGCGCAAGTACGGCACCGTCCCCCACGCCGGCTTCGGGCTGGGGTTCGAGCGGACGATCATGTACGCCACGGGGATGCAGAACGTCCGCGACGTGATTCCCTTCCCGCGCACGCCAAACAACGCGGAGTTTTGAGCTGCACCGCCGGTTTTCGTATCATTGCCGTTATGACCGACCGCTCGCACCTGCTGACCGAACTGCGCTTGCCCGAATCGATGAACCTCGACGCCATGAGCGCCCTGGAGGCGGTGGCGGTGATGAACGCGCAGGACGCCAAGGCCGTCGCCGCCGTCGGGGCGGAGAAGCAGCACATCGCCGCGGCCATCGAGCTGGTCGTGAGGGCGCTTGAAGTGGGTGGGCGGTTGATGTATGTCGGCGCGGGCACGAGCGGCCGGCTCGGCGTGCTCGACGCCGCCGAGTGCCCCCCCACGTTCCGCACGGACCCGAACATGGTTCAAGGCCTCATGGCCGGCGGAGAAGGGGCGATGTTCAAGGCCAGGGAAGGCGCCGAAGACTCCGCCGAGCAAGGCCAGGCGCTGATGGACGCGAAAGAGGCGGGTCCGAACGACGTGGTCATGGGCATCGCCGCCGGGGGGACCACCCCCTTCGTCCACGGCGCCTTGCGCAAGGCTGCTCAGCGCGGCGCCAAGACGATCTTCCTCTCCTGCGTCCAGCCCGTGGCGAATGAGCCGAAGGTCGATGTCGTCATCCGCCCGCTGACCGGGCCGGAGGTCGTCACCGGCTCCACGCGCCTCAAAGCCGGCACCGCCACCAAGCTCGTGCTCAACACAATCACCACGATCGCCATGGTCCGCATGAACAAGGTCTATGAGAACCTCATGGTCGACCTTCGCGCCACGAACGTGAAGCTGTGGGACCGCGGGGCGCGCATCATCGCCACGCTCACCGGATTGCAAAAGGACGCCGCGATGGAGTTGCTGAAACAGTCCGGCGGACACGTGAAGGTTGCGATCGTGATGCACAAGCGGTCGGTCGGGTTGGACGATGCACAAGCGCTGCTCGAACGCGCCCACGGCAAGCTCCGCGACGCGCTGACCCCGTGAAGCGGCGTCGCTTGCGAAGCGTTCCCCCCCATGAACCGCGCATAAAAAAGCCCCCGAGCGCGTAAGCACTCAAAGGGGCTGCCGCACGTTGCCCTCCAACCACGGCAGCGTTACTACCCCACTCCCACCTCAGCGGTTCGCAAAATTTCAGAATACGCGCGGCCGGAGATTCTTCGTTACCGGACTCATCCCACGTCGCTACGATAAAATCGCGCAAGTCATGTCAATCCATATCCGGTGAGGGGACGTCCCCGATGGCGAACGTGTTGATCCTCGACGACAACGTCAAGAGCTGCCGTCCGCTCGTGCGGCTGCTCGAATTCGTCGGGCATCACGCCTTTTTCGTCCACGACGGACGCACCGCGCTGGCGATGCTCGACACCGTTCGGCCGGACATGGTCCTCCTCGACGTCATGATGCCCGGCATGGACGGCATCGAGGTTCTCAAGACCATCCGCCGGCATCCGCTGCACAAGCATCTGCCCGTCATCGTCTACAGCGCCCGCGACGACAACGCCACGATCGACCAGGCGCTGGCCAGCGGCGCCCAAGACTACCTCATCAAATCCCAAGCCGACTTCAATCGCGTGCAGTCGTGCATTGAGGAGCACTTGGGGGAGGTGCATTGAAGAAGTGTCGGAGTAGGAGTGTCGTGGTGTCGGAACAAGGTAGTGGAGTAGCGGGGGTGAATGTGAAAACGCCTTACCTCCCCCTCCCACCCCGGCGTCACTTGCTTTCTTTCACGTGGTGCACGAACGGGTTGCTTACCGCCAAGGCGCAGAGATCGCAGAGAATTGAGCGACGCCGCGGTGATCTTGAGCGACTGCTACCGTTTCCGCGTTTTCACGTCCGTGCGCGGGTTGTTGCCGCGGGCGGCGTGCTTGGCGTTGTTGGTGTAGGTCGGGCTCATGTCGCGGCGGTCGCCGCGGCGCTTTCCGCCGCCGCCCGTGCCCCTCGCGCGATTGGCTTCGGTCAAACGCTCGTGCGTGACGTTCCCCTCGCGCGGGTCGGGCGTGCTGTCGTCGGGCGCCGTCGTCTGGGCCGTCCGCCCGCGCGCCTTACCGGTCGGCGGAGACGTCAACCGTGCCACTTTTGCCTGCTTGGCCATCAAATACCTCCTGATGGAAAGAGGGTAGCAAGGGGCGAGCCATTCCGGGAGGGTGGATTTCAAAGCGTGAGGGAGTGGTTAGGCCACTACTCCACCCCGCCACTTCTCTTTCTCAGACTCCCCACGGCTCGCGCATCGTTGGGCCGAGCATCTTGTTGGCTTCGTCGTCGCCTTTGATCTGCTCCTTGTCCGGATCCCACGCGAGCTTCCGGCCCGTCGCCATCGCGATGTTCGCCAGGTGGCAGATGCTGCCCGTGCGATGCCCGACCTCGGCCGGCGCGATCAGCTTGGCGCCGTCCTTGCCCTGCACGACGTCGAGGAAGTTGCGCTGGTGTCCCGGGCTGCGACCCAGCGAAATCTTGAAGTCCTTTGGGTCGGTCTTGAGGATCGCGGGATCGCTGGCGTCGAGCTTCCCGCCGTGGATGTGGACGAAGACCCACCCGTCCTCGCCTTCGAACTTCAGCCCGCGCTCGCCCTGGTCATTGCCGACCATGCGCATGCCGTTGGGGTAGAGGCACTCGAACTCATAGTCCCAGAATACGTCGAACGGCCCCGGCCCCTGCTCGCGCCGACCCTTGGCGCTGATCTCGACCGGGCCGGTGTGGTCCATGCCCAGCCCCAGCTGCGCGATGTCGATGACGTGCGCCCCGCGGTCGGTCATTTCCCCCCCGCCGTGGGCGAGGATGAACCGCCAGTAGAAGTGCGAGCGGTTGCGGTGGTACGGCACCATCGCGCTGGGCCCAAGCCAGCGGTCCCAATCAAGCGTTTCCGGCACGGGCTGTTCCGGCACCGGCTCGTGCTGCATCTGGCGGACCCGCACGTGATGCGTATCCTCGTCCGGGAGGTTGATCGTGACCTGCTTGATGCGCCCGAGGTAGCCGTTCTGCACCAGCTCGCACCCGAAGCGCGCCTGGTCGCCGCTGCGCTCCTGCGAGCCGGTCTGGAGCACGACGTTGTTCTTCTTCACCGCCTGGGCGATGGCCCGCCCCTCGCGGACGGAGTTGGCCAGCGGCTTTTCGCAGTAAATGTGCTTCTTCGCATTGGCCGCGAGCACGGCGGCGGCGGCGTGCCAGTGGTCGGGCGTGCAGACGGTGACGGCGTCGATGTCCTGCCGCGCCAACAGCTCGCGCAGGTCGCTATAACCCTTGATGCCCTTGTGTGCTTCCGATTTCTGGTCGGCGTAGTGCTTCTCGATGCGGGCCAGCGCGGGCTTAAGCCCGTACGTGTGGCCGCCGAGATAGTGATTCGATTCCTGCTCGACGTCACACAGCGCGACGACCTGCACTTCGGGAAAGCCGGCGAAGTGCATCATGTTGAAATTGCCCTGCCCTCCGAGACCGATGCATCCCATGACGATGCGGTTGGACGGCGCGACCGCGCCGTCCTTGCCCAGCGCGCGGGATGGAACGATGGAGGGGAACCCAAACGCCGCCGCCGTTGCCGCGACGGCGCCGCCTTTGAGTGCCTGACGACGGGTCAACCTGCTCTGCGTGGTCATGTAACTCCTTCCGCTGTGCGTGTGACTAAATTGTATGCCTCGACCAGTATCGCGTCGCCGCTGCGAGTTGCAAACGCGCAAGAAGACGGACCGTGCAGGGCTTTCGCATGTAAATTTCTGATCCGCGTTCTTGAGCCGCAACGGCAGGTCGTGCGTCGGGACGTTTCGCGGCAACCCGCTTGGCGCTCCAAAAACCGTGGCAAGAAAACTACATGCGAAGGCCCTGACGGACCGTGGCGTTAAGCGGTCGAGGGCGTCGCGCGGACCGACAAAGAACACGCATTCACCCCGTCACGGGATGATGGCGGGCATTCTCCCACCGTTGCGCCTGGGCGGCGTTTCTCATTGCGATGCGGAACGCCAGCACGGGATGATGGCGGGCATTCTCCCACCGTTGCGCCCGCTGCGCGAATTGCTTCCCGTAGCCCGGTTCGCCCTCCGCGCCGACGACGACGATCACCGTCGACCGACCGCGCGACGACCATTGATTCAGTGCACTGTCAAACGTTTCTGAAAAGGATTCGCCGGGATGTAAGCTCAATCGAGCGACGTCATGCCCTCGCGGATGGCGTAGCGCGTGAGTTCGGCGACGCTGTACAGCTTGAGCTTGTCCATGATCTGCCGACGGTGGCCTTCGACGGTTTTGCTGGACAGGTGCAGCATCAGGGCGATCTCCTTCGAGCTTTTGCCCTCGGCGACGAGCTGGAGCACCTCGCGCTCGCGCGGGGAGAGCGTGCCGCAAAACGCGCCGGCTTCGGGAACGCCGCCGACGACTTCCTTGACCAGCACGCCGGTGACCTTCGGGCTGAGGAATATCTCCCCGCGCGTGGCGGCGTCGATGGCGCTGAGCAGCTCGTCGACGGGGCAGTCCTTGGGCAGGTAGCCGGATGCGCCGGCGCCGAGCATCTCCATGACGAACTGCCGCTCGGCGTGCATCGACAGCGCGACGACCCGCACGCGCGGGTTGTCGGCGCGAATTTGGCGCGTGGCGTCGATGCCGTTGAGGTCGGGCATGGTCACGTCCATGATCACGACGTCCGGCCGCAGCTCCTGCGCCAGGCGCACGGCCGTCCGACCGTCGTCGGCCTCGCCGACGACCTGGAGGTTGTCCTGCTCGTCGAGCATCGAGCGCAGCCCCTGCCGCATCAGTTGGTGGTCGTCGGCCAGAAGAATTTTAATGGTCATGCGTCAACCTTTTCCTTGCGAACCGCGTGCGGCGCGACGAGCACGACAGTCGTGCCTTCGCCGGGGCGCGCGTCCAGCGTAAACGCGCCGCCGAGGTGTTGCAGCCGCTGGCGGATGTTGAACAGCCCAAGCCCCCCGGTGCCGTAGTTGGTGGACGGCCTGGGGGTGAAGCCCACGCCGTTGTCCTCGACCTGGATCGTCACCGCCCGTTCGTCGCGCGTGATGCGAACGCGGCATTTGGTGGCGCCGGCGTGCTTGGCGACGTTGATCAGCAGCTCGCGGACGGCGTGGAACAGGACGACGCGCGTCTCGTCGTTCAGCGTGGTCCACTCCTTGGGCGCATCAAGCTCGAACGAGATGTCGTGCTCGGCGCGCAGCCGGTCGCCCAGCCACTGGACGGCGGCGGGCAGCCCCAGCTCGTAGAGCACGGGCGGGCTGAGGTCGGCCGTGAGCGTGCGCGTGCGCCCGATCGACTCGTCGATCAATCCGTAGATTTCCGTAAGCCGCTCGCGAATGCCGTCGCTGGTCGCCCGTCGAAGTGCGTCGACCTTCAGCTTCGACAGCGCCAGCGTCTGCACGACGGCATCGTGCAGCACCATCGCGATTCGACGCCGCTCGCGCTCCTCGACCATCATCAGCTCCGACGCCATCACCTGTAGCCGCGCCTGGTGAAGCTGGACGTCGGCCTCGCCCTTGCGGGCGGCGACGGCTTCGATCTTGTAGAGGTACTGGGCGCGGAGCAGCGCGCCGTTCAGCAGCGCGATCAGCGCGCCGACGGAGGAGAAGAGCACGAGCCGAGGCACGTCATAGGCGTGCTCGATCTCCAGCGACCCGCGCGGGTCGAAGATGTAATAGTCGACGGCCAACGCACCCAATGCCGTGGCGAGCAGGCCCGGACCCGTCCCGCCGTACCACGAGCTAATGGCGACGGCGGCGTAGAAGAGGAAAAAGGGGCTGAGCGTGACCCAGGGGTGCTCGAGCGTCATCGCCAGCGCGAACGCCCCCGTCGCCGACGCGACGGCGACGGCGTAGCGAACGGCGAGTCGTGCGGGCGTCGGGGTCATCGCAGAACGAGCCACTATACCCTGAACCCCGAACCCAGCTTCGCCACAAATGGGAGCTATCCCCCGCCAGCCGCTGGCGCGGGCGGATGACGCTCACCGAGCGGGCATTACGAGGCGCTGCTTCACGTCGGCGTCGAGCAGCGAAGCGTCGACCTTTCCCGCCGCGACCGCTTCTTTCAGCGCGGCGACGCGCTGCTCGTCGCGCACGAGGGCATGGAGCGCGAGCTTGCGGCTGCCCTCGGTCAGCCCGGGCAGCGCCGCGATCAGGGCCGTTGTCGCGCGGGGATCGCGCACGTCGCCGGCGCCGCTCACCCCGCCCATTTGCAGCTCGGCGTGAACGTCCTTGCCGAGGTAGCGGACGAGCTGCTGGCCGTGCTTGTCCCACGGTTCGACGCCCAGCATGCGCAAGGCGTCGTAGCGTGTGCCCGGTGGCACTTTCTCGTCGTCGGACATCGGCGACGCCAAATCCATCGCGCGGTTCCAGCGCGCCTGCATCTCCGCATCGTCGCCGATGACCTCCGCGACGCGCCCGGCGGGCCAGGCGCCGGCCTGCGTGATGCCGTTGATGACCCCCCCTCCGATGACGACGGCCTGCCAGTCGCGCAGCGGCTCGTCGTCGCGCGGGAGCGAGACGTCGATGACCTTGCGAAGCTGCGGCGCTTGGTTGCGCTTCCCGGCGGCGATGGCGACGCGCCAGATCCACGGGATGCGCTCGTACTCGGGCGCTCCGGCAGGGAGGTCGCGCGTCATTTCGGTGATCAGCTCGGCGGAAAATTGCGGATTGGCGTTGACGGCGGCGTCGCGCGCGGCCGTCGAGTTGGTCTTATCGAGGATGAACTGAGCGACGGTGGGCGCATCCCGCATCACCCGATCCGCCGGAGGCGCGGCGCGCGTCGAGGCGGGCCATTTCGGCGCCACGCCCGCGGGTGCGAACGCGACAGCGCGGAGATCCATCAGTGCATTGCGAACGGGCCCCTCCGCTCGCACGGTGACGCGCTGCTGGCCCGCCGCGAGCCGCACCGTGCCGAGTTTGACCTGCCGATAATTCGACCAGCCGTCGCCCGTGCCTTTCACCGCGGCGGCAAGCGTCGCGGCGCCGGAGCCGACGATGAATTCGTTACCGGCAGAGTCGTTCGCGCACGCGTAGTCGATGTGGACGTCGTAGTCGCCGGGCTTATCGACCTGCGCGAGCCACGCGACGTGATCGGCGGCGTCACTCCAGTACCCGATGTTCTTGAATTCGCTCTCGAGCAGGATCGGCCCCTCACCGTAGATCTCAGCCATCGTCGCGGGCAGGACGATCGAGCCGTCGCCGGCCTGCTTCACGAGCGCGGGCGCGTTGCCCGGCATCTGCTTGCGCGGCGAGCCCGCGCCGCTCTTGACGTACGCGATGAGGTCGGCCATCTGCTCGGGTGAGATGCCGGCCTCGAACCCTTCAGGCATCATCGAACTGCTCGATGCGCGGATGTCCTTGATGTCGGCCCGCGTTACGGTCTCGGTCGCGCCGGCACCGACGGACAGCACGAGATCGCTCGCCGTCTCGGACTTGATCACGCCCGCCAGCACGCGCTTGTTCTTCAGGACGACGGTGTAGTTCACGAACCGAGGCTCGACGATCACGTTGGGGTCGAGGATGTTCTTCACGAAGTAGTCGGCGTCCTTGTCGCGCAGCGGCGCGAGGTCCGGGCCGACGTCGTGACCCGCGCCGCCGAAGGCGTGGCAGGCGATGCAGTTCTTCGCAAACACTTCCTGCCCGCGCGCGGCGTCGCCCATGAGCGATGCGACCGAACCGTATTGCCGCAGGACTTCGGCGCGGCTGCCCGTGCCGGTCGATGGGAACGTCTCGGCGGCGAGTTCCCTGATCGCGTCGCTCGTGCTCTCCACGAGCCGCTGACGGTCGGCGAGCGAGACCTCCTGCACGGCGACACGCTTGTCCTTCACCGCGTGCAGCAGCGCCGCCGCCCACGCGTCGCGCCCGAGCAGAAGGTTGATCACATCCGCGCGGGCGGCGGGCGACGTGCGCCGCCAATTTCCGAGAAGGCGCGTCGCGATGCCGGGGTCCGTTTGTCGCGCCACGGACGCCATCGCGGCGGCGCGAAGCTCGCCCGGCGCCTCGGTGGCCAGGCGGCACAACACGTCCAGCTCGTCCGACGACGTCTCGCCTCGGCCGAGCACCTTCAGCGCGTCGAGGCGCACGGAGTCCATCGCGTTTCCATCGGCGGCCACTTTCCGCGCCGCGTCACGCACGCGCTCGACGCGCGGGGCGGCGTCGACCGGCAGCGCGAATCCCTTGCGCTCCAGCGCGTCGAGCAGCCCGGCCAGTGCGGTGAAGTGGGCGGCGGTGGGCTCCGCCTTCCCCATTGGCAGCACCGCTGTCAACGCCGCGGCGAGAAGCCGATCGTCTGATGATGCCGCGGCCGTCGCGACGAGCGGCGGGATCCATGCGGCGCGGCCGGCGGCCTTTTCGTCGGCATCCATCACGGCGGCAAGGATCGGCCCGCAGTGCTTGGCCGCGGAACTCAGCGCGGCGAACCGGAGGTCGGCGTCATCCAGCGACACGGCGGCCAGCTTGCCGAGCGCCGCTCCGGCGCGCGGGTCGTCCAGTTCCCCAAGCGTGAACGCGAGCTGCGTGCGCACCAGCGCCGACGGATCGGCCGCCAGCGCATACAGCGCCGACTCGACGCCGGCATCGCGCGTCGTCTCGGCGAGGCGCACGGCGTGCTTGCGCACCTGCGCATCAGCATCCTTCAACCCGCGCGCAACGTGTGCCGGCTGAAGGGCGCCGATGCCGTCCAGCGCCGCCAGCGCCTGGACGCGTACCCGCGGCAGCGTCGCCTCAGCGGCGATTTTCACAAGCGTCTGGGCGGACGCGACGTCGTCGCGATGCAGCAGCTCGACGTGCACGCGATCGCGCTCCGTCCCATTGGGCGAATCGATCGCAGTGGCGAGGTCGGCGGCGCTCAGCTTCGTCAGGTCGCGCACGGGTCGCAGCTTTGCATCTGCGCGGGAGGGCCTCACGCGGTAGATGCGTCCCATGTTCGCGCCCGCGCGCACGTCCAGCTGCGCGAGCCGCTCGGCGGGAATCCACCGCGGGTGCTCGATGAGGAACCGGTACATGTCGACGATGTACAGCGCCCCGTCCGGCCCCGTCCGCGCCTGCACCGGCCGGAACCAGTTGTCGGTCGACGCAAGGAATTCCGATTCGCGCTCGCCGGCGTCGCGCTGCCGCGTGAGGTTCGAGCCTTCGCCATCGAGCACGAGGCGGTGAACGAGGTTGTGAACCGATTCGCAGGTGAACGTGTTGCCGTAGTACGCATCGCCCAGCAGCGTGTCGCGATACACGCCAATGCCGGCGGCGGCCGTCACGCGGTTGGCGCTTTCGGGGTGGTTGTATCGCTCCGTCGCGCGGCTAATGGGATACAACCGGGCCACGTCGAAGTCGCCGCGCGGGTTGACGCTCGCCGGCGGCGCCGGCGCGTGCGGATTGCGGCGGAAGTAGCGCTGCGCGTGCGGGTAGACGAACAGTGCGTTGCTGTTGTCGCACCCGAACCACATCCCGTAATCGTCGCGCCCGCGGCCCTGCTGCGTGAGGCCGCCGACGAGTTCCATGCGCCCGTTGCGCGGGTGGAAGCGAAAGTCGTGGCCGCGGATGTCGAGCTTGCCGGCGGATCCTTCGATCACGCCGCCGAGTAACCCGTTAGCGCCGTGGATCCAGTTGTCCAACCCCAGCGCGAGGCTGTTCACGCGCCCCTGGTAGTTGTCGGTGGCAAAGCCGGTGAAGCGCTTCTCGATCTTGTCGGCCTTGCCGTCCCCGTCGGTGTCCTCGGCGTAAATGATGTCCGGCGCGGCGCTGATCAGCACGCCGCGGCCCCACGCGGTCACGCCGGTGGGGAACGGAAGCTTGTCGAGGAACACGTCGGCCTTGTCGTACGTGCCGTCGCCGTCGGTGTCGGTGAGGACGCGCACGCGCCCGCCGGGCTCCCAGTTTGCCCCCGCGCCGGTCGGGTAGTCGTACATCTCGCAGACCCACATCCGCCCCTGCGCGTCCCCGTCGATCGCGACGGGTGCAGTAACAAGCGGCTCGGAAACGACAAGCTCGATTTCCAGCCCCGGCCGCGTGCGGATCGCGCGGAGCGAGTCGGCCGCCGAGCGCGGCGCGATGCCTTCCGTGCCCGCCGGCGCGATGAATGACTTGGGCAGCTGGCGGTGCACCTCATCGATGATCTTCTGCTCGATGCCGCTCGCCAGGCGCGTCGGGCGGTCATAGAAAATCATCGCGCCGTCGGCCTCGTACCCGCCCTCTTTCAGGATGCGCTCGGAGGGGATGTAGCACGGCACGTCGTTGGAGTAGCCGTTGATCCAGATGCGATTGCGGTCGAACTCGCGCTTGAGCCGCAGCGAATAGTCAACGACGACCTCTCCGGGCAGGAAGACCATCGCCAGTTGATCGCCGAAGGTCCACGTCTGGATCGGGTACGACAGGATTGTTTGGAGTTTTTCGCCGCGGTCGAGGCGCGCGAGCTGGACGCGCGCGTGGTAGCCGATGGCGTCCTGCTGCTTGGCGCGCTCCTCCCACTCGGCCCGCGTCGGATGGTTGTCGAACGGCAGCTCGATGCGGTTGAGCGTGGTCGCGATCGGCTCGTCGAGCGGCGTCAGCGGCGTTTGCAGCAGGCGCGCCACTTCGGCGGCGATCTTGGTGCCTTGCCCGGCGGCGATGTCGACGCTGCCGCGGGCACTGGGGTTGGCGTCGGCGCCGCAGCCGACACTCGTCAGCGCGATCACGCCGGGGTGTTCCTTCTGCAACAGCTCCTGTGCGTATCCCGCCCAGTCCCCGCTGATCTGGTTGTTCGACAGCGTCACGCAGTGGCAGGCGTAGCTCGTGTAGATCGCGCGGAGCTTGCCGGCGGGATCCTTCACAAGCATCACCGGCAGATCGTGATCGACCGGCCCGCCCTGCGTGCGCCGGTTGATCGCGATGTCGATCCTGCCGATGCCGTACTCCAGCCGCGCGGGCTTTACGTCCGCGATGGCGGCCAGCGCGACCTGCTCGAGGTCATCGGTCAGTTCGCGCGTGTAGCGGTCGATTGTTTCCTGCTCCTCGGGCGCGATCGGCGTGCCGAAGATCGTCGGGAGGCAGTCCGTGAGCATCGGCGCCGTGTGCGTGTGCGTCGAGGTGATCGCCAGCCGGGCCGGGTCGAGCTTCGCCTTCTGCGCCAGACGCGTGGCGACCTCGCGCGTCATGTAGTCCGGCACGCCAAGATTATCGACCGTGAGCAGGACCGACGTGCCCTTCCCGCCGTCGCCATCATCGCCGTCGTCATCATCATCATTGATCGCAATCGCCTTGGCCCAGATCCGCTGCGTGACCCCCTCCGATTCCGTACGCCGGTTGCCAAAACCGTTCAACCGGACCGGATAATCCGGCGTGATGTCGACCGCCGCGACGCCCACCCGGCGAACGGTCTCCGCCGGTTGGGCAACGGCTAAGGAGGTGGAGACGATCGACTGAACGAGGACGAATCCGACGATCAACGCGCAGCGCGGAAAGTTCATCCGTTCATCATAATGCCCGCCACGGCGCGATCAACCGGCGGCCAGCATCGGCAGCGCCTTTCGCCCATCCGCGCCCGCCCCCAGCGTCCGGCTCAGGTCGTACTCGCCGTTCGCGGCGGGCGGCGTGCGATCAGGCCGCGAACCGTAGGCGCAACCGTTGGACAACGAAGAACTCCGCGATGTCGAGCAACCCTTGCGCCTCGGCCCGTTCCGCGACGGTGAGGGGCTTGCCCGCCTCCTGCCGATCCGACAGTGATCGCAGCCGGGCCGCCACCGCCGGTGGAAGGCTCAGGCGGGATGCATCGCTTGACGTGACGGAATCCGGCAGCGACAGCGCCGCAGCGGCTGACGCGGGCGCACCGGGCGTCGCCTTCTGCATCGCCGTCACCGGAGGAGCAGGGAGGGCCGCAGGGGGTGCCGCCGGCGCGGGCAGCGCCACGATCGTCTGACCCGTCGGCGACGGTAGCCCGGGTGGCGACGAAACGTTTGGGTACGTGTACCACGTGCCCCGCTTGATCGCGCGACACTTCGCCTGCCGCTCAGCCGGCGTCTTCGGTGGAGATTGGTGCAGCTTCATCATTTTCCTGCTTATCGGCTGCACGTCACACCGCTCTTCAGTCACGTTGATGCCGTTAATGCCATGGAACGTCACGCTGGTGCCCACCCGCGTCACCTTCGTGCCTAGCCCAGTCACGGTGGGGACCATCTCGGTCACGGTGGGGACCATCTCGGTCACGGTGGTGACCACTTCGGTCACGGTGGTGACCACTTCGGTCACGGTGGTGACCACTTCGGTCACGGTGGTGACCACTTCGGTCA
>JBBSLV010000048.1:0-13683 GCA_038233535.1 Tepidisphaerales bacterium
GCCCTTCCCCGCCGGCGGATTGATCTTCCTCCCGCCACCTGGCGCGGACAACGTGGGCTTGGGCCGATATCATCTGCGCCATGAAGTTCACGAAGATGCACGGGATCGGGAATGACTACGTTTACGTCAACGGCTTCGCTGAAACCGTAGCGAATCCCCAGGACGTGGCGCGGAAAATTTCCGACCGGCATTTCGGCATCGGTTCCGACGGGCTGATCATGATCCTTCCGTCGGAAATGGCCGACGTCCGCATGCGCATGTTCAACGCCGACGGGTCCGAGGGCGAGATGTGCGGCAACGGCGTGCGCTGCGTCGCCAAGTACGCCTACGACCACGGGCTTACGACGAATAATCCGATGCGCGTCGAGACCGGCCGGGGCGTGCTCACGCTCGACATGAAGACGAACGAAGCGAACCAGGTCGAGCAGGTGACGGTGAACATGGGCCCTCCGATCCTGAACCTGCCGGACATCCCCGTCGTGCAGGGCGCCGCGGGCAGGCAGGCGCTGATTAAGAAGCGGAACGAGCACGAGTACGTCCTGGCGATGGAGTACGACGGCCGGCCCGTCGCCGCGACGTTCGTCTCGACGGGCAATCCGCATGTCGTCGTGTTCGTGCCGGACGTGCAGGCGCTCGACCTGAGCAGGATCGGCCCGCCGATGGAGAATTACGGTGCGTTTCCGAAGCGCATCAACGCGCACTGGGCCACGGTGATCGCGCGCGACCAGGTGCGGATGCGCACCTGGGAGCGCGGCAGCGGCATCACGCGGGCGTGCGGCACGGGCGCGTGCGCCGTCGTCGTCGCCGGTGTCATCACCGGCCGGCTCAACCGAAACTGCCTCGTCCACCTGCCGGGCGGGAATCTGAACATCGAGTGGCGCGAGAGCGACAACAACATCTACATGACCGGTCCGGCCACGGAAGTCTTCTCCGGGGAATGGTCCGGCGAATGAGAGTGGTGCTTCGCGCGTTATGCCGAGGGATGTGGAACGAAGAACAATTGCTTGGTGCGCTTCGTGCCTTGGTGTTTTCAACCGTCCTTCATTCCATCCGGCACGGAATCCCGGCCTCGCGCAAGGCGTTCTTAATCTGCTCGATGTGCTCGAAGTCGCGCGTCTCCAGCACGCAGATGATGTTGACCAGCGCCACGTCCGGCGGGCCAAAGTGCCGGTCGTGCTCGACTTCCTTCACGCTCGCGCCGGTTGATCCCAGCACCTTCGTGAGCGTCGCCAGCGAACCCGGCCGGTCGCTGACGTGCGCGACAAGCCGGCACAGCCGGCCGTCGGCGGCAAGACCGCGGTCGATCACCTTCGAGATCATCGACATGTCGATATTCCCGCCGCACAGGAGCAGGACGACCTTCTTGCCCGCCAGATCGAACGACTCCTCCATCGCCGCCGCGAGCGGGACGGCGCCGGCGCCTTCGATGACCGTCTTTTCCAGTTCGAGCAGCCGCAGCACCGCCCGCGCGATCTGCGCTTCGTCGACGAGCAGCAGGTCGTCGATCACTTCTTTCGCGATGTCGAAGCATAGCTTCCCGACCTCGGCGACGGCCAGCCCGTCGGCGAGCGTCGGCTTCGTGTCGACGTGCGTGACGCGCCCGGCCTTCAGCGAAACGTGCAGCGTGGGCGCGTTGACCGGCTCGACACCGATCAACCGCACGTTCGGCTTCAGCGACTTGATCGCCCGCCCGACGCCCGCGATCAGCCCCCCGCCGCCGACGGGGCTGATGACTACATCAACGTCCGGCACGTCCTCCAGCAGTTCCAAACCGATCGTCCCGGCGCCGGCGATGATGTCCGGGTCGTCGAAGCCGGGGATGTACGTCAGGCGCTGCTCGGTTTCGAGCTGCTTCGCGTGGTGCTTGGCGTCGTTGTAGCTCTCACCGTGCAGGATCACGGTCGCGCCGAACGAGCGGCAGTTCTTCACCTTCACCAGCGGCGACCACTTGGGCATGACGACGGTCACGTCGATGCCCAGATCGTGCCCGTGATACGCCAGCGCCAGCGCATGATTGCCCGCCGACGCCGCGACCACGCCGCGCTGCCGCTGCTCGGGCGGAAGCAGGAGCAGCTTGTTGCGAGCCCCCCGCTCCTTGAACGAGCCGGTGATTTGCAGGTGATCGAGCTTGCAGTAGATCTCGGCTCCGCAAAGTCGCGAGAGCGACAGCGAGTAAGGGCAGGGGCTGTGATAAATCACGTCACGAATGCGCTCGCGGGCGGCGCGGATGTCATCGAGGGTGACGGTCGGTCCCATGACGCGAGAGTGTACGCTCTTACTCCCTCTGCTCGTACTCGGGGAGAGGGTGGGGGAGAGGGGGCAGCCGCGACGCGCAGCACTTTTCCAGTTCGATAAGGACACCGTCCATGTTTTCGATCACCTCGAAGTTCGTGAATCGAATGACGTGGATTTGAATTTCGTTAAGGAAGCGCGTCCGCTCCGCATCGTAGTCTGCCTGTTCGGAATGCCTGTCCCCATCCAACTCGACGACAAGCTTGATCGCCGGACAGAAGAAGTCGGCGATGTACTGCCCGATCCGGTACTGCCGTCGAAAGCGCAATCCCATGAATTGGTCGTTGCGGAGATGCGACCACAGCTTTCGTTCGGCGAGGGATGGCTTGCGACGCATTGCGCGGGCGCGGGTGGTGAGAATGCGTCGGAAGGGCTCGTCAGGTCTCGAACGCCTCATGCGATTGCCTCCGGCGGAAGGCCCCTCTCCCCAGCCCTCTCCCCGAGTACGAGGAGAGGGAGCAATGCAAAGCAATGCGCCGTGCATCTCCCCGAGTACGCGCGAGCCAGACGTCGTCACGGCAGCGCTTCAACCGTCGTCGATGCCGACAACTCACGCGGGCGCTTGTCCACCGGGTCGACGTCGGGCAGTTCCTTGTCCGTTCGCGCGCCAAGTTCGGAGATCTTGCGGGCCGTCACCAGCACGCGCGTCTCCAGCGAGCCGATGGCCTGGTTGTAGCTGCCCACGACGTTGTCGATGTTCGCGCCGAGCTTGGCGAAATGCCCGGCCAGCGTGGCGATGCGCTCGTAAAGCTGCTTGCCCAGCTCGCGGATTTCTTCCGCGTTCTGCGTCACCTCTTCCTGCCGCCAGCCGAACTCGATCGCCTTCAGCAGCGCGATCAGCGTCGTCGGCGTGGCGATGATCACGCGGTTCTTCAGACAGTCCTCGATCAGGTTCCCATCGTGCTCGACGGCGGCGTAGAGGAACGCTTCGCCGGGCAGGAACATCACGACGAACTCGGGGCTGCGCGGGAACTGGGACCAGTAGCTCTTGGCCGCCAGCTCGCGCGAGCGGGCGCGGACCTGGGCGCAGTGGCGCAAGAGACAGACCTTGCGGCTGTCCTCGTCCGGGGCGGCGGCGGCGTCGAGGAACGCATCGAGGGCGGCCTTGCAGTCGATCACGATCTGCCGTCCGCCGGGCAGATGGATCAGCATGTCCGGGCGCTGTCGGCCGTCGTCGGCGTCGCCCTTTTGCTCGACCGTCATCTGCTCGACGAAGTCGCAGCGGTTGCTCATGCCCGCCAGCTCGACGAGGCGCTTGAGCGTGATCTCGCCCCACTGCCCGCGCGTGTTGGGGCGGCGGAGGGCATTGACGAGCTGCCCGGTCTGCGTGTTGAGCGTCCGCTGCGTCTCGGCCAGCACGCCAAGCTGCTCGCGCAACATGCTGTACGACTCAACGCGCGATTTTTCGATCTCCCCGACGCGCACCTGGTAGTGGCTGAGCATCTCGGCCATCGGCTTGAGCAGCCCTTCGATCTGCGCCTTGCGCTGATCGAGCGAGCCGGCGGCCTCGGTCGAGAGCTGGGCGAATCGTTCCTTGGCCAGCGTGAGGAACGCTTCGTTGTTCTTCGCCAGCGCCTCGGCCGACACGCTGGCGAACGCGCTGCGAAGCTGGTTGTACGCATCATCGAGAAGCTTCTTCTGCTCGGCGATGTTGTCCTGCGCTGACGCGAGCTGCGCGCTGAGACCCGCGGCGTCCTTCTCCGCCGTTGAGACGAGCTGGCGCAAGGATTCGGTCTGTTGTGCTTCCTTCTCGAGGCGCCCGGAGAGATCGACGCAGCGCTGCTCGCCAGCGGCGGCGGCCGCTTCAGCGGCCCCGTGCTGCCCACGCCAGCGCCGCTCGGCAAACAGGTATCCGACGCCCCCCCCAACAACGACCGACACGACCGCGATGACAACTTCCAACATGGCGCTCCATCCCCGACGAACCTGCTCCCTTCCGCTGACCTAACGAACCGACTGTACCCAGATCGTGGGGCGCGGGGCAAGCAAATTGGTTGCTGTCGGACCCACCGCTGAAGCGGCCTCGCCAATGAGGTCACTTGGCGCGGGCGGCGTCGGCGGCGGCGCGGCTGAGCAGGTTCAGGTCGCGGCGGTGGGTGGCGATGTGGGCGCGGAGGAGGCCGGTCACCTCGAGACGGGCGTCGCCGATGGCGCGCAGCGCGTTCTCGTAGCGCTCGATCGTGAGCTGCTTTTCATTCGCGAGCTTGGGCAGCAGGAACTTCAGCGACAAGAACGCAAGATACTGCTCCTCCGGACGGATCGAGCGCGCGAGGGGATAACCGCCCAGTGATTCGATCAGATCGGACAGTTCCCCGGCGTGGCGGTGGTTCGTCTCGATCATCGCCTCCAGCGGGCGCTTCACCTCGACCGTCGCGCGGCTCAGGTACGGCGAACCTTCGTCCATGAAGCGGAAGACGCTGTTCAACTCGGCCTCGAGCAGGCCGTTGAGCGCGTCGATCACGGCGGCGGGTGCGGATTGGGGCATCGGGGCGGAGTGTATCATGTCGTGCGCTCGATCCGGGAAAGTGAAACCACCGAGAGTTGAACCACCAGGAGACGAAAACCACCAAGCGGTTGTATTCAGATCAAGATTCCTCTCCCGGTACGCCGGGGGAGGGTTGGGGTGGGGGCCAGTCCTACAAAAACCTCCTTCATCGAAGGCGACAACTTCGACGCCCTCCGCGTGTCCGGGTGGTTTCCTTACTCTGCCAGAACCGTCTGCGTCGTGGGCGGCGCTTGCGGCTTAGCGTCACCTCCGGGCCTCAGGTGCAGCTTGCCATACGCCGTCGTCAGCGTGTCCATCGGGCCGAAGCCGACGAGCATGAGCACGAGGACGACGGCGCACACCGACGCCAACCCCGCGCCCAGCGGGTTGGAGGCGACGGTGACCTCGCGGCTGCCTTCGGTCGCGGGGTCAAGGTACATGACCTTCACGACGCGCAGGTAATAGTAGAGGCTGAAGATCGTGTTCACGCCGATGACCGCGACGAGCCACCACCACCATCCCCCGTTGTTGCCCAGGACGTACATGACGTTCAGCTTGGCGACGAACCCCGCGAACGGCGGAAGCCCGACGAGGCTGAACATGAACGCGCCCATCGCCGCCCCGATGACGGGGGAGCGCCGGCCCAGCCCCTTGTAATCCTCGATCAATTCGCTGCCCGTCTGCTTCGCAAAAACACCGGCGACGGTGAACGCGCCCAGGTTCATGAACAGGTACACCGCGAGGTACAGCAGCAGCGCCTGCGCCGCCTCGACGGGGACCACTCCGTTCTCGATCGGGCCCACCAGATCGCTGCCGTGGCTCACGAGCAGCGACAGCGCGCACAGCATGTAACCCGCGTGGGCGATCGAGCTGTAGGCGAGCAGCCGCTTGATGTTAGTCTGCACGAAAGCGGCGGTGTTGCCGACGGTGGCGGTGACCGCGCCGAGAATGCCGATGACGATCGAGATGCCTGTCAGCGACACGCCCGGCGCGTTCTGGTAGCCCAGCGCATCGGCGATCAGCATCAGCACGCGCAGGAGCAGCACCAGCGCGGCGCCCTTGCTCGCGACGGACAAAAACGCGCTGACGTCGATGCCGGCGCCTTCGAACACATCCGGGCACCAGAAGTGGAAAGGGACGGCGGATATCTTGAACCCGATCCCGACGATCAATCCGAAGATCGCCACCGCCAGCAACGCCGAACCCCCCGGCGCCAGCGCCATGCGCGTCGCCAGCTCCTCGATCTTCAGCGTGCCGTACAAGCCGTAGAGCATCGACAGCCCGTAGACCATGATTGCGCTGGTGGCGGCGCCGAACAGGACGTACTTCAGCGACGCCTCGGCGCCGATCCGGTTGGTCTTGCGGAACCCCGCCAGCACGTAGCTCGGCAGCGACGCCAGCTCGACGGCCATGAACAGCATCAGCAGGTTGCTCGTGCTGGCCATGAGGGACATGCCCAGCGTCGCGCCGATCAGCAGCGCGAAGAACTCCGGCCCATCGCCCTCGTGCATGGCGTGGGCGGTGGTGGTGAACCACATCAGGACGATGCCCATGACGAACAGCAGGAGCATCAGCTTCCACATGGCGGCGAAGTGGTCGGCGACAAGCAGCCCGCGGAAGTGGTAGCCGACGACGGTGTCGTCGACGCCGACGACCAGTTGCGACACGAACGCCAGCGTCAGCCCGGCGAGCGCGACGATCGCGCACGCCGTGTTGGGGCGCGGGACGAAGAACGGCGTGAGCAGGACACCGACGATCGTCGCGATGAGCCACAGGTCGGCGGCGAACGGGCGCAGCTCGTTCCAGCCGGGAATGAACGGAAGGCCGATGGCGGCGGCGATGAGGTTCATGCGGTCACTCAGGAGCCTTGGGCACAAAAGGTTCGAGAAAGTTCATCAACTGCACGACATGCACATCGAGCGCCGTCCATACCAGCATCAGATCAACATCATCGTACTCGTGGATGAGACGGTCGCGCATGCCCGCGATATCAGACCACGGCATCTCCGGGTGGGCCGCGCGAAAGCCGGTGGAGAGCCGCTTGGCCGCTTCACCGATCACCATAAGCTGGTGCAGAACTGCTGATTGCTTCTCCCGATTCTCCAGAAAGCCCGCC
The DNA here is from genome assembly GCA_038233535.1 of Tepidisphaerales bacterium. Lineage (GTDB taxonomy): Bacteria > Planctomycetota > Phycisphaerae > Tepidisphaerales > Tepidisphaeraceae > DASYWJ01. The sequence goes on from JBBSLV010000048.1 coordinate 6,894, forward strand.
AAGTCAACGGCGCCCCTGAATTGCAGAGCCGACCGGCATGCGTCGAGCATGTCCGCCAGCGTCGCCGGGTCACGCGACATAGATCGGCCTCGCAGAGGCGAGAATCCCGCGCCGCCGAATCCAGTTTCGGCTCTGCTCGACGGCGCGACGACTCACCAGATCGACCTTGCGACCGAGTAACTCCGACAAATGTCGTTCGATCGCGATATGATCGATCAGACTCCAGCGCACATCGCGCTCGTAGGTCACCAGAAGATCCAGATCACTATCATCATCAAAGTCATTTCGCAGCGCCGAGCCGAAAACCTCTATAGCGGCGATCCTCCACTGCCGGCAGAATACAGCGAGCTGGTCGAGCGGAAGAGCGAACTTCAGCTCAGGAGGTTGAACGAGCATGCTCATGACGCCCAGTATAATCCATCTGTTCAGAATCCTCCCGCCACCGCCGCCGTTTTGTGGAACAGCCCGAACAGCGCCGCCACCGTCGAATCGGTGAACGTGAAGAAGAACAGTGTCGGCAGGATGCCCAGCAGGATCGCCATGATCGTCAGCGGCGTCAGCACGGCGATCTCCCGGCCGTCAACTTCGGCGAAACCCTGGTACTCGACCTTCTCCGGTCCGAAGAACACGCGCTGCATCGTCTGGAGCATGTAGCCGGCGGTGAGGATCACGCCGAAGCAGGCGATGATCGCGAGGGTCATGATCGGCCAGTACGCCGCGCCGTTGGTGGCGTACATCAGGATCGAGCTGTTTTTTTCAAGGACGTTGCCATTCGCGTCGTAGCTCGCTCTGGCCGCCGCGAAGCTGCCGATGAGCACCATCACCTCGCCGATGAATCCGCACAGCCCCGGCAGCCCGAGGTTGGCGAAGAAGCCGACGGTGGAGAAACCCCAGTACTGCGGCATCGTGCTCGCGAGCCCGCCGAAGCGGGAGATTTCGCGGTGGTGGGCGCGTTCGTAGATCACGCCGACGAGGAAGAACATCATCGCGCTGGTGATCCCGTGAGCGACCATCATGAACAGCGCCCCGTTGACGGCGGCATCGGTCATCATCGCCGCCCCGAGAACGACGAACCCCATGTGCGACACCGAGGAGTACGCGACGAGCTTCTTGAAGTCGGTCTGGCTCATGGCGCACAACGCGCCGTAGATGATCGACACCACGCCGATGATCGCGATCAGCAGCCACATTACCTTCGCGGCCTCGGGGTACAGCGGGTAGGCGATGCGGAAGATGCCGTAGCCGCCCATCTTCAGCAGGATGGCGGCGAGGATCATGCTGATCGGCGTCGGGGCTTCAACGTGCGCATCCGGCAGCCACGTGTGGAACGGCACGGCGGGCACTTTGATGAGGAACCCGACCATCAACAGGATGAAGAATGTCTTGGCCACCGCGCCGGCGAGCGGAACCTGGCTGCCGAGGTAGTCCTGGAACGCGGGGCCGGCGAGCGTGACGAGGTCAAACGTCCCGCGCGGATCGCCGTTAAAGCCGCGGCTGAGCAGGTAGGTGCCGATCAGGACGATCAGCAAACCGATCGAGCCGACGAGCGTATAGAGGAAGAACTTGATGGCCGCGTACTCTTTGCGCGGCCCGCCCCAGATGCCGATCAAAAAGTACATCGGCAGCAGGCTGACCTCGAAGAAGACGTAGAAGAGGAAGAAGTCGAGCGAAAGGAAAACGCCGAGGATGCCCGTCTCCAGGAACAGGAACAAGGCCCAGTAGCCCTTGCTCATTTTGTCAATGTTCCAAGACGCGATGCCGGCCAGGACGCAGATGAACGTGCTGAGGATGACGAGGGGGAACGAGAGGCCGTCGATGCCGACGCGGTACTCGATGTTGAAAGCGGGAATCCAGCTCGCGTGCTGCACGAGCTGCACGACGCCGCCCTGCTCGGCGTAGGCGTACCCGCTGCCTTCGCCCCAGTTGTACAAGCCGAACAGCAGCAGCGAGGCAAGGAACGTCACGATCGTCGTCGCCAACGCCGTCCACCGGACCGCGTCGCGGCCCCTGGCCAACAGCGTCAGCACCGCCCCCGCCATCGGGAGGAAGATGAGGATCGTGAGGATCCAGTTATTTAAGAAGTCCATTTTTGCGTTCTCGTAGCACGGGTTTTCAACCCGTGTCTTCAATTGCATGGGTTACAAACCCATGCTACGGCAGACATCACGACAGCGCCACTAGAATCACCCCTGCCAGCCCCAGCGCCACCGCGACCATCAGCACGGTCACGTACATCCGAATGCGGCCCGTCTGCGGGGCGCGCACGGCGGCGCCCAGGTCGTGCGTCAGCCGACCGGCGCCGTTGACGGCGCCGTCGATGACGTACTTGTCGTGCAGTCCGATCAGCACCGCCGACTGCCGCACCGTCCACCCGGCGCCGTTCACGACGCCGTCGACGATCGTGCGGTCGAACCACGCGCTGAATCGCGACAGCCCCATTGTGATTCCCACGAACACGCTGGAATACAGCTCGTCGAAGTACATCCGCCGATAGAGCCACGTGTGAATCCAACCGAGCGGCGGGACGCGCACGAGCATGTTGGCGAATTTATATCCCCCGGAGTACATCGCGACGCCCAACCCGATGCCGACGACGAAACCCCAGAAGACGTATTTGTGCATCAGGTCCGTCCCGCGGACGAGCGGGTCGGTCGCCGAAAGGTGCGTCGCCGCGTGCTCGGGCGGCGCGATGGCGGGTTCCTCCTCCGCCGCCGCCGCGGGGTTCGCGCCCTGGTCGATCGGGACGTCCGGGTGGTGCGGGAGTTCCGACGGCCAGGCGGTGTCGAAGCCGACGAACGTCCTGCCCGCGTACGCCGGGTTCTGCGCCATCAGGTTCGTGCAGTAGTTCGTGCTTTCCTGGACGGAGTTGGCGAGCAGATCGCGCACGCCCAACATGCTTCCGCCGATGATGCTCAGCACCGCCAGCACGATCAGCGGCATCCAGAGGATCGGCGACTCCTGGGCATGATCGTACAGGTGCTGATTCCGCGGCTTGCCCCAGAACGTCAGCATCCAGCAGCGCGTCATGTAGAACGCGGTGACGTACGCGATGATCGTGGGAATCCAGAACAGCAGCCAGTAATACTTCGACCGATCAGAAAGCTCCGCCAGCGCCCCGAACGCGCCGGCGTTGGCGAGGATGAGATCCTTGCTGTAGTACCCCGACAAAAACGGCGTGCCCGCAATGGCGAGCACCGCGATGCCGAACGTGATGGCGGTGATGGGGATCCGCCGCGCCAGCCCCCCGTACTGCGGCATCTCCTGCTCGTGGTGGGCGGCGTGAATGACACTCCCCGAGCCGAGGAACAACAGCGCCTTGAAAAATGCATGCGTGATCAGGTGAAACAGCCCGCCCACCCAACTGCCGATCCCCATCGCCAGGATCATGTACCCAAGCTGGGAGAGCGTGCTGAACGCCAGCACCTTCTTGATGTCGCTCTGCACGATCGCGATCAGCGCCGCCATCGTGAGGGTGACGCACCCGATGATCGCGATGAACAGCTTCGCGTCCGGCGTGAGGATCGGGAAAATCCGCCCCACGAGGTACACGCCCGCGGCCACCATCGTGGCCGCGTGGATCAGCGCGCTGACCGGGGTGGGGCCTTCCATCGCATCCGGCAGCCACACGTGCAACGGGAACTGCGCGCTCTTGCCGACGGCGCCGAAGAACAACCCGATGCCCATGAGCGTCAGCAGGTTCGATGAGAACACCACGCCGTTCGGCAGCGTAATGGCCTCGCCCGTGCCGGCGCCATTCAGCGCCACCCACATGTCCGGAAGCGACACGTTGCCCAGGTGGTAAAACAGGATGCCAAAACCGATGAGAAACCCGAAGTCGCCGATGCGGTTGGTGACGAACGCCTTGATGGCGGCGTTGCTCGCGCTCTTTTTCTCGTACCAGAACCCGATCAGCAGGTACGAGCACAACCCGACGAGTTCCCAAAAGACGAACAGTTGAATGGCCGTGCCACCGAGAACCAATCCGAGCATCGAAAAGCAGAACAGCCCGAGATACGTGAAGAAGCGACCGAAGCGCTTGTCGTCGCGCATGTACCCGATGGAGAACACGTGCACGAGCGTCGCGACGAGCGTGATCATCGCGAACATGGTGATCGTCAAACTGTCGACGTAGATGCCGATGTCGAGGTAGCCGGGGTGGTTCTGGTCGATGCCCGCGCCGACGGGAAGCCACGGATACGTCAGGTCGATCGGCAGCCGCCCGGCCCCCCACTGCTCGCCCGATCCCGCAAGCCACAGCATCATCGCGACGATGCTGCACCCAAAGCTCCCGGCGATCGCCAGCGTGCCGACGATGCCCGCCAGCGGTCCCATACGCTTGCCGACGAACACGAGGATCGTGAACGAGAGCAGCGGGAGCAGCGTGGCGATCAGGAGTAGGAGGGCGGGGGTTGGCATCGTTTCGAGGGTTCAGGGTTCAGGGTTCAGGGTTCAGTGGGCTCTTTCCTGAACCCTGAACCCCGAACCCTGAACCCTCATCCCTAACCTCTCAAGTTCTGCGCCCGTTCGACATCGATCGTGCTGAAGTTGTTGTAGAAGTTCAGGAAGATCGCCAGCGCCACCGCCGCCTCAGCGGCGGCGATGACGATCACGAAGATGGCGAACACCTGCCCGTCCAGCCGAAGCCCGTTCGGTCCCCCGCCGTGCGAGAAGGCATTGAACGCGACGAGATTCACGTTGGCGGCGTTGAGGATCAGTTCCACGCCCATCAGGATGCCGATTGCGTTGCGCTTTACGAGGATGGTCAGCAGACCCGAAACGAACAGCACCGCCCCGAGGAACAGGTAGTGGTGAAGGCCGATCGTGCCGAAGTTGAGTTCCGCGAGCGGCATTCGTCTCTTCCGTGGCTTGGGTCAAGACCACTCTCGCGCCCGCCGCGACATCGTCGGCCGCCGGCCCGTCTCGTCCTCTTCGCGCCGCCGCCCCTTCGCCAGATACGCCGCCCCGATCATCACCACCAGCAGCAGCACGCTCACGACCTCGAACGGAACCAGGTAATCGCCCAGCAACACCTGCCCCAGCCGATCGACGGGATACAGCTCAGTCACCAAGGGGTCGCTCGCGAAGCTCGTCCGTGCAATGCCCAACACCAGCGCAAACAGCAGGATCGACGAGATCGAGATCGCGATGACCACTTCCCCCAGCTTGGGCTCAAACCGGCTGAACGGGCTTTTGCTCGTCAGCATCACGCCAAAGATGATCAGGATAAGCGTCCCCCCCGCGTAGACGACAAGCTGCACCGCCGCCAGAAATTCCGCGTGCAGCAGGAAGTACAACCCCGCCACCCCCACGAGCGTGAACAGCAAACACACCGCCGTGCGGACAATGTTCCGCGACACCGCGACCCCGATCGCGCTCGCGCCGGACATGATCGCGAACAGGTAGAACAACACCGCCGAGACATTGTCGGAGGTGACATCGGGAAGTTGGGCCAGGAGTGCGCTCATCAAGGGGGAAGCGAGCGCCGGTTGTAACGGGGGTGAAAAAACGTGTCAAGAAATGAGGAGGACGAGAAGCCAGGAGCCAGAAGCCAGAACAAACGCGCAGACCGTTCCTCGTCTTCCTACTGGCTCCTGGCTTCTGGCTCCTGGCTTCTTCCTCCCTCACGCCGCTTCTTCTTCCTCCGCCGGGCCTTCGAGCTGACGCGTCTCATCGCGCGGCTCGGGCAACGGCGTGATCGTCGGCATGAACGTCTGGTAGTGTACCTCCAGCACCGCCACGCTGTACTTCTCCTCCCGCGACGGGAGCACCGGCGGGTCGAGCAGCGGCGTCTGCGGCTTGCCAAACCACTGCGCGGGTGCGCCGGGCAGATGGTGGTGCGATCCGCCCTCGATCCATCCCGCGCACGTTGCACTGAACGGCCCCACCGCGCCGGCGGAGTCCGCCCATCGACCCCAGTACACGATGCGCATCGGCACGCGCGGCATCGGCGGCGCCAGCACGATCGGCGAGCGCGCGTACGACCGCAGGTACCACGGCCGACCGCCCTGGTTCGCCCCCGGGTGGTTCGGGATCGGCTCCTCCGGTGGGATCAGGTCCACGAACAACTCCAGCCGCGCCGCACCCTCCGGCCTGGCCTTCTTGAAGTCCATCGTCGAGAAGCTCAGCTCGTGCATCGGCGACGCCCCGCTCTCGTGCAACGCCCGCACGAACCGCAACCGCGGCGGCTCCTGCGGCACCGGCATCATCTTCGCACTTCCCGTGCGCTCGTGAATCCCCAGCAGCATCTTCGACGATGCATTGATCTTCCTGTTCAGCCGCACGAGATGCCGCAGCCGACGGATGATCTGCTCGGCCTCAAACCGCGCGTCTTCCTTCGCGCGCGTCGACGCCTGCGAACGCGTACCGAACCGGCTCGCCTGCAGCGCCGCCTGGTACTGGTTCACCGCGACGTCGAGCTGCTCGGCATCGCTTTGCGCGATCTCGAACCGCTCGGGCTCCCTCTTGATCACGTTCGCGAAGGTTTGAGCCATCGTCGCAAAATCCAAGTCGCCGTTGGGAATGGCCTTCTTGCTCATGCGATCGCCTCGCCGTGTGAGTAATCGGAATCCGCCGCGGCGTGCACCGTCGCGCCACCCCCGATCATCGACCAGCATCGCGGTTTTGCTTCAGCGGCCGGTCCGATACCCCAACCGGGCCGCGCGGCCACCCCCCGCCGCCTCGATCCTCGCCCGCCCGGCCATCAGCCCCCCGCCCCGGGCCCCGCGCCCGACGGCCGATCCCCCGCGCCCGCCGCCCGATCCCCGCCTTCAACCCCCGATTCCCTCAGCCA
>JBBSLV010000049.1:0-13571 GCA_038233535.1 Tepidisphaerales bacterium
AGCCATTCGTCAGCGCGGGTAGCTTCGTTCTCAAGGCGGAGTTGGGCAAGTCGGGGGCCGAACACGGACATTGACCGCGAAGGAGCAGACATGAAAGAGATTAAGGCCATCATCCAGCCGCACATGCTCACGAAAGTCATGGACGCGCTGCACGCGCTGCCGCACTTCCCCGGCCTGACCGTCAGCGACTGTCAGGGCCAGGGCCGCGGCGGCGGCAAGGGCGGTCACTACGAGCCGGACGAGCGCACCATCTATTTCTCGAAGAAGACCAAGCTCGAACTCTTCTGCTCGGACGAAGCGTGCGACGACCTTGTAGAGATCATCAAAGCCGCCGCCCACACCGGCAACCCCGGCGACGGAATCATCATGATCGTTGACTTGCCGCGCGTGGTTCGCATCCGCACCGGCGAGGAACAAGACCGCGCGGTGTGAGCGGGTCATCCCCGTCGTTATCGGACAGACCCTTGCGAGAAGCGGAAGATGGAAGCATTGAATGAAATGAACAGAGCAGAGGCGGACGCCCGACGCGTGTTTGCGCCGCTCCCACGCGCGTTTGCGCCGTCCGCTCGCGCTTCGACATCACCCAAAAGCGCTTCGGAGTCATCTCGAAGCGCTTTGGGGTGAGCTAAAAGCGCTTCGGAGTCATCTCGAAGCGCTTCGGGATGAGAGTTATGGCAGCCATCGAAGTCACATCCTCCGCCCCCACCCTTTGGCGCAACGGAAACTTCCGCCTGCTCTTCGCCGCGCAGATCGTTTCGCTGCTCGGCAGCGGCGTGACGACGATCGGGCTGGCGCTCTTCGCCTACGAACTGACCGGCGGCGCATCCGCCACGGCGGTCATCGGGTACGCGCTGACGCTGCGAATTCTGGCGTTCCTGCTCTTCTCCCAGCCGGCGGGCGTGATCGCCGACCGGGTGAGCCGCAAGCAGATCCTGATCGCCGCCGATGTCGCCCGCTTCGCGTTGCTGGCGTTGTTCCCATTCGTGACAGTGGTGTGGCAGGTGTACGCGCTGATCTTCGCCATCAACGCCGTCACCGCGTTCTTCACGCCGACGTTCGAGGCCAGCATCCCCGAAGTGGTCGGCGGGGAGCAATACGTCAAGGCGCTGTCGCTCTCGCGGATCGCCGTGGACATCGAGGCCGTCGCCGCCCCGGCGGTCGCGGGGCTGCTCGTGGTCCTGCTCGGCGTGCGCTGGGTGTTCTGGTTCAACGCCTGCACTTACCTGTTCAGCGGATTGCTCGTCTGGCTCGCCGTGGTCCCGCGGGCCGCGCAACAGGCGTCGGCGCTATCGCTGCGGACTCTTTGGTCGGACGTCACCTACGGCTCAAGGTTGCTGTTTCGCGAGCCGTCGCTGCGGCAGGCGTTGATCCTCAGCGCCGCCGAGGCGACCGCGGGCGCGGCCGCCATTGTGGTGACGGTCGAGTACGTCAGAACCGTACTCGGGCGCGGCGAGACGGCGTTCACGCTCGTGATGGTGGCGCTGGGGCTGGGCTCCACGCTGGCCGCCATCGCCCTGGGGCGGTTGACCGGCCGATACGAGAAAGGCGCTGCCGCCGGACCCGCGCTGCACGCGCGGCGGCACCGCTGGACAAATCTCGCCCTGGTGAGCGGCGGCGCGCTGCTCGGACTGCACCTCTTGCCCGGCGTGCTGGTCCCGCCACTCGTGGTCTTCGCCGTGTTGTGGGCGATCAACGGCGCGGGCCAGGCGCTGATCGCGATCGCGTCCTCGACGTTGCTCGCCGAACACACGCGCGAGCACGAGCGCGGCCGCGCCTATGCCGCGCACTTCGCCCTGACGCACGCCTGCTGGCTGCTGAGCTATCCCGCCATCGGTTACGCCGCCGCCCGATGGGGATCGCCTTTGACGTTCACCGCCGCCGGCGTGGTTTGCCTGATCGTTACGGGAGTGGCCAAGCTCGTTGGCCCCGGCGCGGCGCGAGCGCATCGCGACGAACCGACCGCTTCGCCGCCGACAGTCATTGCGGAACAACTAAGGATTTGACGTAAAGGAACTCACCCATGCTCGAACGACTCTTGAGATTCTCCATTCAGAACCGCTGGCTGATCGTGCTTTTCACGATCGGCATCGCCGCCGTCGGGGTCTTCTCGCTGACGCGGCTGCCGATCGACGCGGTGCCGGACATCACCAACAACCAGGTGCAGATTAACACGATGCATCCGGCCCTCTCGCCCGTCGAGATCGAAACGCAGGTGACGTTTCCGATCGAGACCGCTCTGGCGGGGATTCCCGGTCTGGAATACACGCGGTCGCTGTCCCGCAACGGCTTCTCGCAGGTGACGGCGGTGTTCGAAGACGACGTGGACATTTACTTCGCCCGCCAGCAGGTGAACGAACGGTTGGGCGAGGCGCGCGAGAGTTTGCCGCCGGGCGCGGAGCCACGCATGGGGGCGATCTCGACCGGGCTGGGCGAGATCTACATGTACACCGTCGAGTATGAGCATCCCGACGGCGCGGGCGCCAAGATCGTCGATGGCCAGCCGGGCTGGCAGAGCGACGGCGCGTACCTCACGCCCGAAGGCAACCGGCTCGACAGCGACTTCACGCGCGCGGCCTACCTTCGCACGGTGCAGGACTGGATCATCCGCCCGCAGCTCAAAGGCGTGAAGGACGTGGCCGGCGTCGATTCCATTGGCGGATACGTCAAGGAGTATCACGTCCAACCCGATCCGATGAAGCTCGTCAGCTACGGCTTGACCTTTCACGACGTGATCGAGGCGCTGGAGCGGAACAACGCCAGCACCGGCGCGGGTTACATCGAGCACAAGGGAGAAGCGTACCTCGTCCGGGCCGCCGGGCGTCTGGGGAGCGAGGAGGAGATTGCCAACATCGTCATCGGCGAGCGCAACGGCACGCCGATCTACATCCGCGACGTGGCGACGGCGGGCATCGGCAAAGAGATGCGCACCGGCTCGGCCAGCGAGAACGGCGAAGAGGTCGTCGTCGGGACCGCCATGATGCTGATCGGTGCCAACAGCCGCACCGTGTCGGTCGGCGTGGATGAGCGGCTTGGGGAGGTCAACAAGACCCTTCCGCCCGACATTCACGCCAAGACGGTGCTCAACCGCACGAAGCTGGTGGACGCGACTATCGCCACGGTGCGAAACAATCTTGCCGAGGGGGCGATCCTGGTGATCGTCGTTCTGTTCCTGTTGCTGGGCAATATCCGCGCCGCCTTCATCTGCGCTCTGGCCATTCCGATCTCGATGCTCATGACCGCCATCGGCATGGTGCAGAGCAAGGTGAGCGGCAACCTGCTCAGTTTGGGCGCGATCGACTTCGGCATCATCATCGACGGGTCGGTCATCATCGTCGAGAACTGTCTTCGAATGCTCGGCGAGCGCCAGCATCAGCTTGGCCGTAAGCTGACGCTGGCCGAACGGCTGGAGACCGTCTTCCAGGCGAGCAAGCAGGTGAGAAGCGCGACCGCGTTCGGCGAGGCGATCATCATCACCGTCTATCTGCCGATCCTGTTCCTCACGGGCGTGGAAGGCAAGATGTTCCGCCCGATGGCCATTACCGTGATCTTCGCTCTGGTCTCCGCATTCATCCTGTCGCTGACCTTCATCCCGGCGATGGTGGCGCTTGGCATCACGGGAAAAGTGAAAGAGAAGGAGAACTTTCTGGTCCGCTGGGCAAAGGTCATCTATGAGCCGGCCCTGCGCTGGGCGGTTCACGGGCGCTGGGTGGTGGTGCCGGTCGCCGTCGCGGCTTTCGCGGCGTCGCTGCTGCTGTATACCCGGCTCGGGCAGGAGTTCGTCCCGACGCTGGATGAGAAGGACATTGCCATGCACGCCCTGCGTATTCCCAGCACCAGTTTGACGCAGTCGTCAGCGCTTCAGTTCGAGGTGGAGAGGGCGGTCAAGGCGTTCCCGGAAGTCGCGTTCGTCTACTCCAAGACCGGCACCGCTGAGATGGCGGCCGACCCGATGCCGCCGAGCACATCGGACACTTTCATCATCCTCAAGGGCCGGGAGGAATGGCCCAACCCAGATGAGCCCAAGCCATCGCTGATCCACCGCATCGAGGAGGCGGTGCTCAAAGTTCCCGGCAGCAAGTACGAATTCCTGCAACCCATTCAGATGCGCTTCAACGAGCTGATCGCCGGCGTTCGCAGCGACGTGGCGGTGAAGGTGTTTGGAGACACGTTCGAGCAGATGGTCCCGGCAGCGGAAGAGATCGAGAAGATCCTCGCCGATATTCCCGGAGCCCAGGACGTGCAGGTGGAGATGACCGAGGGGTTGCCGGTCATGAACATCAACATCGACCGGGCCGCCATTTCCCGCTACGGAATTGACGTGGCCGACGTGCAGGACATCATCTCAATCGCCGTCGGCGGACGGGAGACGGGGTTGGTGTTTGAAGGCGACCGCCGTTTCGATCTGGTGGTGCGGCTGCCGGAGGAAATCCGCCGCAACGTGCGGGCGATCAAAAATCTGCCGATCCCGCTTCCCCAGCCGAAGCAACCGCCGCGCGAACAGTTCGCGTCGGCGGACCAAGTCGCCGGTCCATCTCGCCCCGGCTTCATTCCCCTTAGCTCGATCGCCAAGATCGAGATCGCCGAAGGCCCAAACCAAATCAGCCGTGAGAACGGTAAACGCCGCGTGGTTGTCCAAGCGAATGTCCGCGGTCGGGATATCGGCTCGTTCGTCGCCGAGGCACAGCAGAAGGTGGGTGAAGCGGTGACGCTGCCCGCGGGCAACTGGCTGGAGTGGGGCGGTCAGTTCGAGAACCTAATCGCGGCCCGCCAGCGCCTGATGATTGTCGTGCCCGTCTGCTTCTTCCTGATCTTCCTGCTGCTGTTCAGCACGTTCAACTCGGTCAAATACGCACTCATCGTGTTCAGCGGCGTGCCGCTGGCGCTCACCGGCGGCATTGTCGCCCTGTGGCTGCGCGACATGCCGTTTTCGATCTCCGCCGCCGTCGGGTTCATCGCGCTCTCGGGCGTGGCGGTGCTGAACGGTCTCGTGATGGTGACGTTCATCAATCAACTGCGACAGGAAGGCGCGGCGCTCGAAGACGCCATCATCCGAGGGTCACTGACCCGGCTGCGACCCGTCCTCATGACGGCCCTTGTGGCGGCGCTCGGCTTCGTCCCGATGGCGCTTGCTACTGGCACCGGGGCAGAAGTGCAGAAGCCGCTGGCCACCGTGGTCATTGGCGGCATCATCTCTTCCACGCTCTTGACGCTGCTCGTCCTGCCCGCGCTGTACCGGCTCTGGCACTTCAAGAACCCGAAGCAGACGCGAACGACTTCCGGGCGATCCGACGAGGGCGAGCCACGCGGCGAAGACGGGGCCGTTGCGCAGGTCGCGCCGTAAACAAATGGCGCTGTCCGAAGAATCGAGAGAGCATCACCACACTTTCATGAAAGGATCATGGAATGGTTTCACCTCCTGGCAATCGAATGCGATTGCTCACGTTTGCCGCCTTGTCACTTATGTTCTTGGCCGCGCCCGATGCGTCGGCCCACGGCGTGGCCGATGACGACAAGGCGTTTATCGAGCAGAGTGCCGGTGCCCAGCTCGTCCCCTACATTTACCTTGGGGCGAAGCACATGGTCACCGGGTACGACCACTTGCTCTTCCTGGTCGGCGTCATTTTCTTTCTTTACAAACTCCGCGAGGTCACCGCGTACGTTTCGCTGTTCGCCATCGGCCACAGCGTCACGCTGCTGTTCGGAGTGTTAAGCGGCATGCACGTCAACGCTTTTTTGGTTGACGCCATTATTGGGCTGTCGGTGGTCTACAAAGGCCTCGACAATCTCGGCGCATTCCAGCGGTGGTTCGGCTTCCAGCCCAATACCAAGGCGGCGGTGCTCATCTTCGGTTTCTTCCACGGCTTCGGCCTGGCCACCAAGTTGCAGGAGTTCACGCTGTCGCGCGACGGGTTGGTGCCGAACATCCTGGCATTCAACGTCGGCGTCGAAATCGGCCAGTTGTTGGCGCTGGCGGCGATCCTGATCGCGATGGGTTTCTGGCGGCGCACCGAGATGTTCACCCGCCACGCGTTCGTCGCCAACGTTCTACTGATGGTCGCAGGCTTCGTTCTGATCGGCTACCAGCTCACGGGTTACTTCACCGCATAATCAAGGATTCAGACATGTCCACCCACTTGCGTCCCGACATCCAAACCCTGCCCAGCCACGCGCAACTGTTCAAGGCCACCGCGGTCGCCATTCTCGCGGCCAGCATCATCCTGGTCACGATCGTGATGCCGGCCGAGTACGGAATCGACCCGACTGGCATTGGCCGCGGGCTTGGACTCGCCGCGATGGGCCAACCGGCTCAACCTTCCGACCAGCCCGGTGCCGCGGCCGTTGCGGCGGCGCCTGAAGCGGCGGTCGTCAAGCGTGCCATGCCGTTCCGTAGCGACACGATGAGCTTGACCCTGATGCCCGGCAAGGGCGCGGAAATCAAAGCCGCCATGCAGGCCGGCGACGATTTCGTGTTCACCTGGGCCACGGACGGCGGCGCAGTGAACTTCGACATGCACGGCGAGCGGCCCAACGCGGGCAACGACTTCAGCAGCTATTGGAAAGACACACAGCAGGCCAGCGGTCACGGAAGTTTCACCGCACCCTTTGAAGGCACGCACGGCTGGTATTGGGCCAATCGCGGCCAACGGCCGGTGACGGTGACGGTGACGACCAGCGGCTTCTACGAAAAGCTCTATAAGCCGTGAGAAGGCGAGCAGCGCGGGAGCGTCGGTTGCGTTCTTTCTCGAAGGGCAGAAGCCCCCACCGATCCTTGCGTGCGGGCTTATTCGAATACCCGTTCGGAACCCGTGTCATGACGAAGGGGCCAAAGAAGCGCACGCGGAAAAAGCGGCCCGGTGCGCCTCGCTTACGAGGCGCGAACGTGCGAAGTCTCGGGGCTGAGGCGACTGCTCTCTGGGCCGCTACCGCCGCACTTTGGGGCTATACCGTATGGGCCTTGTTCTCGGAAATCGCCCAAAGAAAGCACGCACATCTCCCGGTGATTCTGCTGCTGGTTGATTTATTCATAATTCTCATGGCGATGGTCTTAACATTTGAATGGTGGAAGTCCCGGCACCGGTAAGGGCAGTCACGGAGTGCACACGGCTCAGGTTTTGCAGATGGCTATCCGAGGCGCGGGCACTCTTCCCGGTGGTAAGCCCGAAGCGGGGATCGTCTCTCAGCGCGAACGAGCCACACGCGCCGCAATGGTCAAGAGCGCCGCAGTTTTGGGGGTTGGCGCGGTCGCAGCATTACTTTTCGTCAGATCGATCGCTCGTAGAAGAGTCGCTCGTCTGCCGCGAGAGGACTGATCATGACCGTCGATCGAAACAGTGTCGTTGTGATTACGGGGGCGTCAGGTGGCGTTGGCAGAGCGACGGCGCGCCTACTGGCCACACGCGGAGCGAAGATCGCGCTGCTGGCCCGAGGGAAGGACGGCTTGGAAGGCGCCAAGCGTGATGTCGAATCGCGCGGCGGACAGGCGATCGCCATCCCGACAGATGTCAGCCATTTTGACCAGGTCCAAGCCGCCGCAGATACGACCGAGCGCGAGTTTGGGCCGATCGATCTATGGGTCAACAACGCGATGGTGTCGATGTACAGCCCCTTCATGAAAATGACGCATGAAGAGTTTCGGCACATCGTTGAGGTGACGTTTCTTGGCCAGGTGTACGGAACGCATTGCGCCCTGAAGCAGATGACGCCCCGCAATCGTGGCGTGATTATCCATGTAGGATCGGCGCTGGCGTTTCGATCAATTCCGCTACAGAGCGCTTACTGCGCCAGCAAACATGCCATCCAGGGTTTTACCGAATCGATTCGCAGCGAGTTGATTCATCAGAAGAGCGACATCCGTGTGTCGGTTGTGAATATGCCGGCGCTCAACACGACGCAGTTCACTTGGACCAAGAACAAGATGCCGCACAAGGCGCGGCCGACGGGTACAATTTTCCAGCCGGAAGTCGCAGCCGATGCGATTCTGTTTACCGCTGAAAACGATCGACGCGAAGTCATGGTCGGCTACACGACCGTCGAGGCCACGCTCGGCGAAAAAATCATTCCCGGCCTGCTCGATCGCTACCTTGCTAAAGCCGCGTGGGACGGTGCGATGCTCGATGAACCGGTCGATCCGAACCAGCCCGACAATTTCTGGGAGCCGCTGGCCGGCGATCACGGATCGCACGGCAAGTTCGACAACCTCGCGCAAAATTACAGCATCCAGTTGTGGGCAACAAAGCATCGCAAGGCGATTCTCGGCGGCCTGGCGGTAGCAGGCGCGGGCTTTTTCGCAGCATTACTTGCAAAGAAGTCCCGTAGCAATAACGGATGGTGCGAATGATGACAGAACATCAATCAAACGGCGCGTCCTCTCCATTGACCGGCGCAGTTGCCGGGCTGGTGGGCACCGGTGTCATGGCTGCGATGCGCTTGTTCGATCAGAAATACGCGCCAACAACAATGCCCGCAGCGCGCGAGGATCCAGGCCAATTCATCGTGAGGCAGAAGGAAAGCGCGACCGCGTTGAGATACTTCGGCGCGCCGAGTGCCTCCCAGACGGGCTTGGCGTTCGCATGGGTCTCGTCGATCCGTTCAATGTAAACGCTGGTTGGCTTACCAACGGATTTGGCAATCAGCTTAACCTGCTCCGCCTGGATCGGATGACGCGGCAGAGGGCCACCAACACGGCCAGACGACGGAACACGGCAAAGAAGCAGTGCCGATGAAAGAAGTGCAGCCCGACGGTCTCAGGGGCGTCAGTGGGAACCCGAACGCGCAAGACGTTCGGGTATTGAGTGTGTTTCCCGGACGCACCGCAACTCCCATGCAGGCCGCTTTCATGAATGGGAGGGGCGAGCATACGTCCCGAGCCAACTTCTCCAGCCCGAGGACGTTGCCGCCGCGGTTGTCAATGCACTGGCTTTGCCACGCACAGCGGAAGTAACTAACATTCAGATTCGCCCGATGACCAAGCCCTCGGTCAAGGATGGCGATGCGTCCAGCTCCGCCCAACGCGGGAATTTAGAGGAATCATAATGGAACTGCCGCCACTGCACCCCATTCTCGTGAACTTCACCGCCGGACTCGTTCCGGCCTCGTTTGCCCTCGATCTGCTGGGAGCGTGGCTGAAGAAAGATGCGCTGCGCGCGGCGGGGTGGTGGACACTGCTGCTGGCGGCATGTCTTACGCCCCTGACCGCGCTGGCTGGCTGGCTCTGGAAGCGGTCGATGGGCGACATGGATCATTGGCAGATGCCCATTCACATGTGGCTGGGCATCAGTCTTGCCGTCCTTTTCATTCTGATGGCGATCTGGCGCGGCTGGCTCTACTACCACAGCCACTCGCCGGGTTGGGCTTATGCCAGCGTCGCCGCCGTGCTGCTTGGCGCGCTGATGTTTCAGGGTGACCTCGGCGGGTCGATGAGCTTCGGCCGCGGTATCTTCATCTCCGCCGGGAATGAAGGCGGCCATAGCCATGGCGGCGACGAGACCGACCATCACGGCGGCGAACGAAGTGACACGCACAGCCCATCAACCGAAGCTGGTACTCAATCCGTGACGCAGCCTGCCGGGGGTCACGAGCATTCAGGCCACGAGCATTCGGCGAGCGATGCCCACTGACCGGGCCACACATGGAACTTGATTCATATGTCCATGTTGCGACTTCAACCACGATCTGAAACGCTCTGTGTCAGCCGGAACTTCACGGTTCTGACGATGCAGCGCGACGGCTTCATCCATGACGGATCGGACCATGGCCTGTTCGTGCATCAGACGCGACTGCTGTCGCGCTACCGCTACCTCATCAATGGCCAGTCGCCCAGGCCGGTGGTCCTCTCCAATCTCGAGCAGCATTCGTGGCTCGGATACTACATCCTCGTGCCGCCCGGTGTGAGAACCAACTCTTTCGACCCCGGTAGCGGTCAGATGGATCCGGTATCGGAACAGACGCTGGAGCTGCGCCTCTCGCGATGCGTCAGCGACGGCATGCACGAGGACGTTGACCTGACCAACTTTACGCAGCAGCCGACCGTCTTTCAGTTGGCACTGGAAGTGGACGCTGATTTCGCCGACCAACAGGAGACGACCCACCAGCGCCAGCAGAGGGGCGACTTGAGTCGCGAGTGGCGTTGCTTGGGAGATGAGCGGTGGGAACTGGCATTCGACTATCACGCCGAGCACGAGTACGACCGCCAGGGAAACATCGGCACAGCGCGGCTGCACCGCGGGGTTGTGGTGCAAGTAAGAAACGCCGCCTCGCCAGCTCGGTATGAAAATGGACGCATCATCTTCGACATTCAACTGCCCCCGCACGGCGCCTGGCATGCCTGCATCAACGTGATCCCGTTCTTGGATGGGCGGTGGCTGCCGTCGCTCTACGCATGCCGCTCCTTCGGCGGCACGCAAAACGAATTCGACCGGCGGCGGCAAGCTTTCCTGGCGGATTCCACCGCATTCACCACCCCCGGCAGCGGGACCCTGAGTGCCGTCGTGACCGGCGCCCTGGAACAGGCGAAGCATGATCTTGCGGCTCTGCGCCTGTACGACCTGGACCGCGGTGAGCGACACTGGACAATGGCCGCCGGGCTGCCGATCTACGCCGCGCTCTTCGGGCGCGATGCGCTGACCACCGCATGGCAGGCCGGAATGGTGAGCCCCGCCATGATGCCCGGAACGCTTGCCGCAATTGCCGACCGCCAGGGAACGCAGTGGAACGATTGGCGCGACGAGCAGCCGGGGCGGATGCTGCACGAGGCTCATACGGGACCGCTGGCCACGCTGAACTTCAACCCCCGCCGCCGCTCCTACGGTTCGGTCACGACATCGGCCTTTTATCCCGTGCTCGTCTCCGAGTTGTGGCACTGGACCGGAAGCAAGGAACTGGTGCAGCCGTTTCTGGAGCCCGCCCTCAAGGGGCTGCGCTGGCTCAATGAGCACAGTGACCTGAATGGTGACGGCTTCTATGAGTACAAGACCCGCTCATCGCAGGGGGTCAGGAACCAGGGGTGGAAAGACTCCCCTGGTGCGATCGTCCACGACGATGGATCACAGGTCGATCCGCCCATCGCCACCTGCGAGGAGCAGGGATTCGCTTACTTGGCCAAGCTCCACCTGGCGGAGGTGCTCTGGTGGTTCGATCGTAAGGATGAGGCCAAGCGCCTGTATGGCGAAGCGGGCGCGTTGAAGAAGCGGTTCAACGACGCTTTCTGGATGGCGGATGAAGGGTTCATCGCCATGGGGCTCGATGCGCAGAGTCGGCCGATTCGATCGATCAGTTCGAATGCCGGCCACTGCATCGCCACAGGGATCGTGGAACAGCCGCTGGTCCAGCGCATCGCCGATCGGCTCCTCCGCCACGACTTGTTCAGCGGCTGGGGGATTCGAACCCTCTCCTCGGAGCATCCGGCCTACAACCCGTATAGCTATCACCGAGGATCCGTTTGGCCGGTGGAACAGGGGACGTTCGCGCTCGGCTTCTACCGCTACGGCCTGCACGATCAGGTCGAGCGGATCTGCCGCGCTCAGTTCGAAGCCGCCGCACTGTTCGACTTCTACCGTCTGCCGGAAGTCTTCAGCGGGCACGCGCGCGACAACGATCACCCGTTTCCGGCGCTTTACCCGCAGGCCAACACCCCGCAGGCTTGGTCCGCCTCGGCAGTTTTCTGCCTGCTCCAGGCGATTCTCGGGCTGTATCCGTATGCCCCGCTGAGGTTGCTCCTGCTCGATCCGCATCTGCCGGCATGGTTGCCGGAGATCACCCTGTCCAACCTGCACGTCGGGAACGCGGTTGTCGCGATACGCTTCTATCGCAAACCGAGCGGCGCGAGCAGCTACGAGATCCTGGACAAGCAGGGATCGCTGCACGTCCTGAGGCAACCAAGCCCCTGGTCCCTTACAGCCGGGTTTGGCGAGCGCATGGTTGATGTCCTGGCGAGCCTCCTGCCTGGAAAATGATGATGAGTGCGCCCCGAGCCCCATTTGATGAAAGCGCCAGCGCCGACGCCGTACGGCAACACTACGACAGCCTCTCCTTTCTCTATAGCAAGCTCTGGGGAAAGCACATCCACCACGGCTATTGGGAGGATGGAGAGCGACTTTCTCAGTCCCAGGCGCAGGTGAAGCTGATCGTGCAGCTCTGCCGCCGCGCGGGGATTTCGCGCGGTGCTCGGGTGCTCGATGTCGGGTGCGGAATCGGAGGCTCTTCGTTGTGGCTGGCCGGGCAGATGGGATGCGAGGTGCAGGGCATCACCATCAGCCCGGTGCAGGCGGAGATGGCGTTGCAGGCCGCAGCCGCCCAGGGCTTGTCCGATCGCGTCCGTTTCACGGTTCTGGACGCCGCTGAAATGGCGACGCGTCTGCCGCCGGGCAGCTTCGACCTGGTCTGGGTCATCGAGTGCAGCGAGCACCTGTCAGACAAGCACCGCTTCATCCATGACTGTGCGAAGATCCTCAAACCCGGCGGCCGTCTGGCGCTGTGTACCTGGTTGTCTGTGCCGCCCACCGCAGCGCCGGATCGGGCAGCGCTGGTCGCGCAGGTGTGCCACGGCATGTTGTGTCCGTCGCTGGCCACCCAGCAGGACTACAGCGCCTGGATGACGGACAGCGGTTTCGAGAAGATCCGGGCCGAAGACGTGACCCGACATGTTCAGGCGACGTGGGACCGCTGCGCCGCCATCCTGCGCCGACGGGAGGTTCGTGCCGTTTTGCGGTCGGCGGGTCCGCGCCTCCGGGCTTTCGCTGATGCGTTCAGCGCGATTCAGCGGGCATACCGGACAGGCGCAATGGCGTATGGAATGTTCACCGCCGTCAACAGCAGGTGGCGCACGCCTTTGCCACGCTGAATCTTCGCGAGGCCGCGAGAACGGCGCCGAAAAGTCACCGTAAGAGACCATCACCGTCAACGCGGGATCGGTCAGTGAATACGAGCCCGATGACATGTATGACGCCTTTCGCCAGTAGGACCTTTTCGGTATCCAGCGTGTTCATCCTGCTGGCGATCTGGCGGGGCCGCATCCATGCCCGCGGCGTTTGGCCGGGAGCGTTGTATCTCATCACGACCGGCCTGCTGGTCGCTGCCTTGACGCTGCAAAGTCATCTCGGCGGAATGATGAGCTTTGGCGGCGGTAAGGAACCGTCCCCGAGTCAGGACGCGATGCCCGCGAGCCCGTCGATCGATTCCTGCCACCGAATTCCGTGCTGATGCCCGTGTCCGTCAACAGGGCGAACACCTGCTTGTCGCGGCGGATCACGAAGAAGCCCTGCTCGCGGAAGGTGTCGTAGACGCCGTCGGACGAAGTCGGCGACCGGGCCGGCGTCGATTACGTCCACGGCAGTCGACCGCGCGTATCTCGGCGAGGTTTTCTACCACGGCCAATGGCATCCTGGTACGCATTCACCGATCGTCGATCGCGTAGTCTGGGACCGCGTGCAGGTGTTGCTCGGCGAGAAGACCTACAAGTCGCACGAACTGACCTACGTCGACGGGCTTTCTGTCTCATCAAGTCGGAGTACAGGATTTGAACTTTCCGCGACCAAAGTGCTGCGGGTCAGCAAATCAACCTCGATGCGCGATAG
>JBBSLV010000050.1:0-13516 GCA_038233535.1 Tepidisphaerales bacterium
ACATTCGCGATATTCAGGCAATCGCCGCGGGGCTGGACGACGGGAACATGTTCGCCATCACGCACCTCGTGCGAATTGGTATCGAGGTGCTGGCCGCAGACGCGGTCGCGGAACTTGCGCGGGATCTGCAAGTTGTCGGCGCCATGGTCGATGCCACGACTCAACCCGCGCACGCGCCGGCGAGCCGCGAGCAGGTGCGCGAGCTAATTGCGTCCCTGCTCGATGACGGCCCCCGGCGCGCATCGCTTCAGGCCGCGCTTCAAGGCG
This sequence comes from Tepidisphaerales bacterium, assembly GCA_038233535.1. Taxonomy (GTDB): domain Bacteria; phylum Planctomycetota; class Phycisphaerae; order Tepidisphaerales; family Tepidisphaeraceae; genus DASYWJ01. The sequence continues at coordinate 268 of JBBSLV010000050.1, forward strand.
AGCGGGCCGAGCAGGTGGACGTCGGCATCAATGTCGCCGGGCGGACGTGGATCGTCCGTCCGTCGATTCAGTTGGATACGCTGGGCCTGATAAAAGAGGGTCAGCAGATCATGACCGCCGGCGCCGCGCCGGACTGGCCAACGGCGCGGAAGCTCCTGCCCGTCACGCCGACGATTGACGGGCCGCGCAGGGCGGCGCACGTGGTGAGCGAGTCGGTGCGCCCGGCGTTGAGTCGCGCCATCTCCAACTCGCACCGCGCGACGACGCAGTCGCGTCTGGCGGCGCTGGCGCTGGCGATCCGGTTGTACCAGCTCGATCACGACGCTCAGCGCCCCCCAACGCTCGAGGCGCTCGTGCCGGATTACCTCCCCGCCGTCCCGCTCGATCCGTACGCCGCGGGTGGGAAACCCCTTGGGTACGTGCCCGACCGCGTCGCGCCGTACGTCTACAGCGTCGGCGAGAACGGAATTGACGATTCCGCCCGCGCCTCCGCGTGGCGTCCGGATGAGAAAACGATTGACCCGTTGACGGCGCCCGACCTGTTCCTCCGGCTCACGAAGGAAAATGCTCCAGCGCCGCAGGTCATCGATCCGCCGGTCGAAAACCCGGAGCCGACAACAACTTCGAATTCCGAGCCGCCCCCGAAGTGACGAACAAATCGAAACCACCGCATGGCGAGCCCGCTTCAGCGGGCGGGTTCCTCCCTCGATAATGAAAATACAACATGCTCCAGCGCGTTCCCGCACCAGCGCGACTACTGAAAGCTCCACGCCACCATCATCCCGAACCCCACCACCCACGGGAGCCCCACGAGGATCATCACGGCGAGCACCAGCCACGCAATCGGCAGCGTCACGGCGAGCGCGATCGCGCGAACCGTGCTGCATAACGTCGCGTGGCGGAGCATCCGAATATAGCCGACCCACAGCAGCAGCAGTGTGATGATGAGCATGAAAACCGCGGCCGTGCCCATCAGCGATGCTTCGAGGAATCCCTTGTTGCCCCAGGCTGGTTGGTTGACGTGCAACAGGAGAGAGGCCCAGCCGAGCAGCGCCGGGATCACGAGCAGCACGAGCGGCCTGCACGCGTAGTAGCTCAGGGCGATCGCGCGGTTCTGTTGCACGGTTGTCAGGTGGTGCGGGTGAAAGAAGTAGCTCGCGGCCCCGCTCATGGCGAGCAGGTACAGCACGATCGCAACCGGCAACGCCCGCAACCCAACGCCGGCGAGGAACGGCAGCGCGAGGTCGATCGCCCACCCCGGCGGCACTGCCATCGGCCAAGCACCCATCGGGGTGCGCCGCGCGGTGAAGACCGTCAAGGGCATCGGGAGCGCGGCCAACGCGATCAGGGGGAGCGACGCGATGAGGACCGTGACGAGTTGAAATCGCCGCGCGTCGCGGTAGTTCACCGGGCGGACGACCTCGCCGGCGAGGACGCGCGTCGACATCCACAGTGTCCGCCAGTAGGCGCGGACGCGCCCGAGCCGGCACCGGTGCTCCCACGGGATGCGCGACGCGGCCGCCGCCGTGCGGTCGATCTCGAAGCCGCACTCGGGACACCGTTCACTGTCGATCCCGCCCAGGTTGTACGCGCACGCGGGGCAGAACAGCTCGATCGCCGGAGGTGCCGAGGGTTGATCTGACGCGGAACGGTTCATGCGACGTGCAGGAGTGTCGCGCGAGGGGCGCAGCGGGACAAGCCCGGGGAATGCGGGGAGGATTGCGCGGGGCAAGTTCCGCGCTCCGCGACCGAGCACCTACCGAATCACGCTTTTCCCCGCGAGGATCGCCTCGGCGATGCGCGCCGTCATCTGCTTGTTGCGATAGATCAACGTCATCAGGAAGCGCAGGTTCTGTTGCGGCCCGCGAAGGTAGTCGCCCAGCGTGGCGCCCCACTTCTGGGAGTAGGGGTGCAGCGCGTCCTGGAGGTGCGGTTCCTTCACCGCCTTGCGGAGCACGTCGGCGGCGAAGAGCGCGGACCAGCAGTTGGGATACACGTCTTCGGCGCACGCGGAGTAAAACCCCCCGGCGGGGCCGATCAGGAGCGTGCGGTTGGCGACCCCTTCGCGCTGAAGCGCGCCGGCGAGCGGGAGGTCGATCGTCTGGGCATCGGCGGCGGGCACGTCGGCGCTTTTTAGAAGCCCGTGACCGTGCAGCACGCCCGCCCAATGGCGCAGGAGCGTTTTGTCGTCCGTCCCATTCATCCCGTTCGCGCCGCTCGCGGGGCGCTCGACGGCGATCTGCACTTCTCCGTCGCCGGGGATCAGCCACGCCCACGTGAGCTGCCCGCGGAGATCGAGTGACATCGGCATCGTCGGCTTTGCTGCGAGGTCTACCCACTTCGGCCCCTTCAAGCGCAGGAACGTATACCGGCGAATAATCTCCGCCGGCCAATCCTCCGGCAGTCCCAGCATGCGGCGCGACGTATCCCCGAGCGTCCCCGCCAGCACAACAGCGCGACAGCGCACGCGCTCGGCGCCGAGCTGCACGTCGACCCCCTTTTCATCCGCGTGCAGAACCTCGACCGTCTTTGGCTTTACGCAGCGCACACCCTCGGCGGCGGCGAGTTTCTCCATGGCCGAGCGGACGTCGCGATACGTCGTCACATGGGCGGCGGCGGACTTGTCGCGGTGCGGTTCGCTCACGAGCGTCGCATCGTCGCCGATGAACTGAAGCCCCCAGATGGGCGTCAGCTTCAGCTTCTTCCGGAGCGGCTCGATGAGCTTGTGGAGGTCGAAAAATCGCGGGTTGATCGTGATGAGCCGGTCGGGCGGATGTTCGTGCGGGAGCGTCGCGTGAACGACCTCAACGCCGCCCTTCTGACGCAGCAGCGCGGCGCAGAGGTAGGCCGCGGGGTGTTCCCCCATGACGATAACGTCGGGTAAAGGCAGTGGTTTAGCCATGCGTCGGTTATCATGCTAACAGTTCACCCTCCCGCCGTGAACGGCGATGGGGGCAAGCGTGCCCAGCAATTGGCACGGCCGTTGCTCGACAGCAAGGCAACTTAATCCGCCCTACGGGCAAGGAGATTGTTATGCGTATGTTGATGGTGCTGGTGACGTTGGCGATGTTCACGACGGCTCTGGTCGGCTGCCGCGCTGGGGGTGAAATCGGCGACGCCCAGACGACAGTCGCCCCGGCACGCTAATTCACGCGCCATGCGCTGTCCGCGCAAGTGACGTGACGTTTAATTGTTCCTACTTTCCCCATTTTCGGAGAACGCCATGAAAAAGTTCCTCTTCACGTTGCTCGTCCTGGGCATGTCCAGCGTCGCGCTTGTCGGCTGCCGAGCCGAAGGCGAGATCGGTGACGACGTCCGGACGAATGTTCCCGCCGTGCGATAACGTGCCATGTGGTAACGTTCGGTCACTGCCAACCTTTTTTTCCTCGGGCCCTGGCGGATTGCTTCCGCCAGGGCCCTGGGGTTTATTGAACCCCGTCCAAAATCGGGGCGCGATCATGTCCCAGTCGCTCGGTTTAGCGCCGCCGCTTGCGGCGGGTTTTCTTCGTCGGTGTGATGCAAACCCGCGTGATGTAAACCCGCCGCAAGCGGCGGGGCTAAACGCGGACGGCGCTAAACTTACTTGGTCATTCGCCGGTCATCCCGTATTTTTCGAGTCATGCGTAACTGGCCGCGCGCCGTGTTGTTCGACTTCGACGGCGTGATCGTCAACAGCGAGCCGCTGCACTTTCGGTCGTTTCAGGAAGTGCTCATGGGCGAGCACATCGAGCTGACCGAGGACGAGTACTATCGCGAGTTGATCGGGTTCGACGACAAGAACGCGATCCGGCACGTCTTCGCCAGGCACGATCGCCCGCTGGCGCCGGGGACATTTTTGCGGGTGATGACGAAGAAGACGGAAGGGATGATGGACCTCATCCGCCGGAACCCTCCGCACGCGCTGCCGGGTGTGGAGGAATTCGTCCGCGGGCTGTGGCGGAATTACCCGCTGGCGGTGTGTTCCGGCGCGGTGCGCGAGGAGATCGAGGCGATGCTCGAAGGCGTCAGCCTGCGCGACTGCTTCGGCACGATCGTCGCCGCCGAGGACGTGACAAAGGGCAAGCCCGACCCCGAGGGCTATTTATTGACGGCCCGGCTGGTGTCCGAAAAGATGAAGCTGAAGGAGCCGCTGAAGCCCGCCGATTGTCTGGTCGTTGAGGACGCGCCGACCGTGATCGCGTCGGTGAAGCGGGCCGGGTTTCCGACGCTGGCGGTGGCGACGAGCTACGCGCCGTCGAGCCTAGGCGAAGCGGATTGGGTCTGCCAGTCGCTGCGCCCGGACGAAGTGAAGGGGAAGCTCCCGGAACTGAAATTAGGCGCGTAATGGCTCATTCAACTTGCGGAGTGCGTGACATGCCAAGAATGATGCTGGGGTGGTCGGTCGTGCTGCTGGTGTCGTTGACGTGCGCCACTGTATTGGCGCAAAACGCGCCACGTGGTGAGACCACGCCACAGGGCGCATCCGACGTCGCGCAGCACGATCCGCGGCCAGTGCTGCCCGCGTCATCGCCGCTCGCCGGCTTGATGCTCATACTCATCGCCGGCCTGTTCCTTGCCGCCGCGACCGTCGGTCCGGTCGTGCGCTATCACGCGCCGGAAGAAGCGCCCGGTGCGTCGTCGCATGATGCACACGGGCATGGGACGCACGCTACCCAAGGCGCGCAGCGTCACGGGCATTGAAGGTTCCCCATTTAGCCGCCTCGCTTGCGAGGCGCTCGAGATGCGAATAACCCCCCGCAAGCGGGGGGGCTAAACGGTGAAGAAACGAAACAACCCCGGACGCCTGCCCGGGGTTGATCGTGTTTCCTGATATCGTCCCGTCGCGCGAACCATCGCGCGGATTAATCTCGCGGCGCCTGAACCGTTTCCGTCTGTATTGGCGCGGGCATCGTCCCGGTCCCGGCGCCGGTATTCGCGTTCTTGTTCCCACCAAACTGCCACTCGCGCGCGGGCGGGATCGGGCCCTTCGGGACCGCGGGCTTCGCCAGCGCGCTGCGGTCGTAGAGGCTCGGACCGGGAACCACGCCAATTCGACGCAGGGCTGCGACAACCTCGGCGTCCTTCGAGTTCAATGCGTACGCCTTGCGGAGCGTCCTTTCCGCCTGCTGGTCCTGCCCGACCTGCTCGAGGAACAGCCCGTAGTCCTTCTGGATGAAAAAGTCCTTCGGACCCAGCAGCGACGCGCGGTTGTATGCGTCGAGCGCGCTGTCGGCGTCGCCGAGGTTGCGGTGGATCTTGGCCATCAGGAAATACCCGTCGCCGCCCCCGGCGGTTTGCGCGTTCTGCTGGGCGGCGTCGATTTCAACTTCGCCGCTCTTGGCGATCGCGCCGGCGAGACCGTCGAGCGTGCGGGCGCGGAACGCCATGTCCTCGCGACCCTGATACGAGCGCCCCGCCGTGTCGAGGCTCGCCTTATATGCCTGAATCGCCTGCTGCATCTGGCCCAACTGCCGATAGCTGTCGCCGAGGTACGCGTATGACTGGTAGTCGCGCGGATCTTGGCGGGTCGCGTTCTTGAACGTGCCGGCGGCGTCGGTGTATTCGCCGGCGCTGTACTGGCGGATGCCCGTGTCGCGAACGGCCTTGGTGTTCGTCACGGCAAGCATTCCGCTGTTCTGATTCCCTCCGCTGCTGTTGCCGCAGCCGGAACCCAAGCCGATGAGAATCGTGACGGAAAGCGCGGCCCCGATGGTGCGCGAAAAGCCCGAAATAGACGTGATCACAGCTACCTCCATGTAGCGGCCCAGTATCCTGATCGTCCCCGCGCAACCCCGCGCGAAAGACGCAATCATCCGAAACAGCCCGCGCATACCCTAACGGGGTGCGCAGCGAATTCAACCCCCGCACGCGCAGAATTTGCACCTTATGAAGAATTGAGCTCCGAATTGCCGCGCGCGTCAGCGCTTCATATGATCGCCGCCCATGGCCATCGCGATGATCGAGCAGGTCGGGCGCAACACGAACAACGCGCTGGCGGCGTTCGGGGACTTCTGCATCTTCAGCTTCCGCACGTTTGTCTGGCTCTTCACCGCCGGGCTTCGGTGGAAGACGTTCCGGCTTCTGTTCCCGCAGTTGTACGAAGTGGGCGTGCGCTCAATCCCGGTTGTGGCGGTGACGGGCGGGTTCATCGGCATGGTGATGGCAATCGAGTCGTACACGACGTTTCGCATGATCGGGCAGGAGGAGCGCATGGGCTCCGTCATTACGCTGTCGGTGGTGAAGCAGATCGGCCCCGTTCTCGCCGCCGTCATGCTTGCCGGGCGCATCGGGGGGGCACTCACTGCGGAACTGGGCACGATGAACGTCACCGAGCAGCTCGATGCGCTGCGCGTGATGGGCGCCGATCCCATCCGCTACCTCGTCGTCCCCCGCTTTCTCGCCTGCGTGCTGCTCACGCCGCTACTGACCATCTACAGCGACATCACCGGCGTCATGGGCGGATGGATGATCTCCACGCAGTTCCTCGGCGTCGCCAATGGGCCGTACTGGTTCTACGTCTCGCAGGGCGTCGACACCTGGCAGGTGATGGAAGGCGTCTTCAAGAGCATCTTCTTCGGCGGCGCGATCGGGTTGATCAGCTGCTACAAAGGGTTCACCTGCGGGAGCGGCGCCAGCGGCGTCGGCCGGGCGTGCACGGAAAGTTTCGTCCAGAGCTTCATCGCCATCATCGTGCTCAATTTCTTCTTCGCCCAGTTTCTCCGCCAGATGTACGAGTCGATCTACGGAATTCGAGGGGCGTTTGATTGAAGAGGTAGGCAGCGGGCAGTAGGCAGAGATTTGGAATTTTCTGCCTACTGCCTACTGCCCGCTGCCTACTACCTACACCATGTCCCTCATCGAACTTAAAAACGTCTCCAAGCGCTTCGGCCGGCTCATCGTGCTGCGCGACCTCACGCTGAACATCGAGGACGGGCAGTCGATCGTCATCATCGGCGCATCCGGCAGCGGCAAGAGCGTCATGCTCAAGCATATCGTCGGGCTGCTCCGCCCCGACAGCGGCGAGGTGCACTTCGACGGGCAGCGCATGGACGATCTGCCCGAAAAGCGGCTCTCGGAATTGCGGACGAACTTCGGCTTCCTGTTCCAGATGGGCGCCCTGTTCGATTCGCTGACGGTTGCCGACAACGTCGCGTTCCCGCTCGTCGAGCACACGCACAAGACGCCGGAGGAGATCGCGCAGGTCGTCATGGAGAAGCTGAAAATGATCGGCCTCCCCGAGGCGGGGCCGAAGATGCCGGGCGAGATGTCCGGGGGACAGAAGAAGCGCGTGGCGCTCGCCCGCGCCATCGCGATGGGCCCGCGCGTGATCCTTTATGACGAGCCAACAACGGGGCTGGATCCAATCCGCTCTGACGTAATCAACGAGCTGATCATCAAGCTCCAGCGCGAGCTGAAGGTGACGAGCATCACGGTCACGCACGACATGCAGAGCGCGTTCAAGATCGCCGACCGCATCGTCATGCTGCACGAAGGCCAACTGATCTTCGACGGCACGCCGACGGAGATCCGCACGACGGACCACCCGATCGTCAAGCACTTCGTCCGCGGGGAAGCCGACGAGGAGGAGCTGGCGACGCTGCGCTGATGCTGTCTTGCCGGGGTGAGGGGTTCAGCGTTTGAGACGACCCTCATCCTAACCTTCTCCCGGGGTACCGGGAGAAGGGACCAGAGGCCGCTCGATGATGATTTTTCCCACCCGCGCGCCTCTCAGCGTGAACCGCCCCACCATCTCCGCGCCGGCTCGGTCCACGTAGATGATGCTCGGCGGGCGCGGCGCGTCCGTGACGATTGCGAACGCGCCGCCGGACTTTTTCAGCGACGTTGCGCGCGCCACGGCCACCTTCAGCAGCGACGGCGGGAGCCAGTCGCTCTCGGTCGACTTCAGCCCGCCATTTTCGGCGGCGGCGAGGAAGGCCTCGAACGAGTCGAACCGCTGCCGCCGCGCGGTGGCGCGGGCGACGAAGCCGCTCAGCGTGCGCAGCGTTGCCTCCGCCAGCAGGTCGGCTGTGGGATCGTCGGGCAGGTGAGTCCAGTATGCCCGCCAATTCGCCTCGATTTGTTCGACATCGAAGTGATCGGTAAATGATTCGTACGGGTCCGTGCCCGCGGCCGCTTCCTTGAGGAAGGCGGTGAACGGTTCACGGTGTGCGCCGTCATCGCCGTGGACGAGGAAGTGGACGAGCGACCAGACGTGGTCGTAGTTCGTCGTGCCGAGGCGCTGGTTCCACTCCGGATGAGTCATCCGCAGGATTTCGTGCAGCGGCGCCAATTTTCCAGCCTGGAGCGCCTGGCGGATGCGCGCCAGCCGCCACTGCGGGACCACGCCGGGGACGAACGAGTCGCCGGTGAAGATTGCCTCGGCGAAATACTCCGCCAGCCCCTCGTTCGCCCAGATAGGCAGCGCCCGGCCGATCACCTGGTCGGCGAACTGGTGAAACCCCTCGTGCTGGACCGTGTGCCACGTGACGAGGTTCGGCCCATCATCGCCGGCGAAGGTTTTAAGCGTCTGCGTGTTGGGGTCGTATTCCCCCGCCGTGTTCGGCGTGCCGCCGGCGGCGTGGTAGTCGGCCTCGCTGCGGAACAGGTAGAAGGGAAATTTCGTGCGGATTTCGCCGGAAAAGTCGCGCGTGCGCCGGCGGTATTCCTCGGCCATGCGCGTCAGGCGCACTTCCGCCTCGCGCGCCGCGTCGCGACCGAGGTCCGTATGGATGACGTAATAGCGCGTCTCGTACGTCCGCAGCGCCGGCTTCGCCTGCGCGCATGCAAGCGTGACGAGCAGGAGCGTGATCACGAGCGCAACTGGCGCGTGGCGATGAGACATGGTGGCTCCGCGTCCTCCGCCGGTCATCATGTCTCCACCTCGCATCGCTTGCAACGGCATCGGCAGGCGAATACAAGGCTGCATCCCGGTGTTTGGTCATTGAGATCAGGACATTTAGACTTACCCCCCGTGTCTCCCTATCGCAGAAACATCCTCGTCGGCGTGGTGGTGCTCGGGGCGATGATCTCCCTCGGGTGGATGATCCTGAAGTTCGGGGATCAGCCCGCAAAGCTCTTCGCTGATCCCACCATGCCCATCTACTTCACCGCCCAGCGCGCCGACGGCGTGGCCGAGGGGTCGCCTATTCTGTACCAGGGCGTGAACGTCGGGCGCGTGACGGGCGTTCGCCGCACGGACGACGGCAAGGGCATAATGATCAAGGGTCAGGTTGACCTCGCCCCCCCGCTGCCGGCCAATGTCGAGGGGCGGATCGTCGCGCAGTCGCTGCTCGGCTCCGGCGCGGGCATCAGCCTCGAACTGACCAGCGTCGAGCCGACCGGGCAACTGGTGGAGAATACGACGTTGCCGGCGCGGTACGTTGGGTCGGAGATGATCCCCCCGGAATTTGCGACGCTCGCTGCCGAGCTGCGGCTTTCGGCCGTCCAGTTCCGCGAAAGCGGCATCCTCGAACACCTCGACCAGCAGGTCGTCAAGTCCGGCGAGGTGATGGAGTCCATCAAGTCGTTGCTCGACGACCAACAGCTGCGCGGGGACTTGAAACAGTCGCTGGCCAACGTCCGCACCGCCACCGAGACGGCCAACCGCATCGGCACGAACCTCGAGAAGGTCAGCACCGAGCTGGAAAAGCTTGGCAAGGAAGCCGGCGCCACCGTCGGCCAGGCCAGGGCCGCGCTGAGCAAGGCCGACGAGCAGATCACCGACCTCACCAGGCAGGTCGGACAGCGCCTCACGCAGACGGCCAAGCTGCTCGACACGTTCCAGTCGATTTCCAACAAGATCGACAACGGCCAGGGCACGGCCGGCCAGCTCGTGAACGACCCGAAGCTGTACGAAAGTCTTGTCGCCACGTCGCGCGAACTGAACGCGACGATCACGGACTTGAAGCGCCTCGTCGAGCAGTGGGAGCAGGAAGGAATTTCCTTCAAGCTCGCGAAGTAAACCCGCGGCAGAGCCGCTGGGCTCTGGTCACCGGGCGGACGCCAACGAGAGCCCAGCGGCTCCGCCGCGGGTGCTGGTCATGATTTTTACTCGTCGCGGCGCGAACCTGCGGGCGTGAGACACCGTTATTCCCAGGAATGCCCCACCCACTCCGCCTGTCGTTATTGACCCTCGTCCTCATCAGCGGCGGCTGCGGCGCGACCGTGGGCCGCGATACCGGCGGCGTCCCGAACCTCGCCACCGTCGACCCCGCCCCCCGGGCGATCTACCGCGGAGGCCAACCGTCAAAAGCGGGGTTCGCAACGCTGAAAGAAATGGGCGTGAAGACCATCATCGATCTGCGCGACGACAACGTTTCATGGGAAAAAGAGGTCGTTACGAAGCACGGGATGAGGTACGTCCATATCCCCAGCAACGCCGCCCGCACAAACAATTCGACGATTGCGCGGTTCCTCGCCGCCGTCGCGCGGGCGGAGCGTCCGATTTACGTCCACTGCAAGCGCGGGCGCGACCGCACGGGGCTGGAGATCGCGTGCTATCGGCTCGTCAACCAGCAGGATCAGTGGACGCGCCAGGCCGTGATCGACGACCTACGACGACACGGGCAACAACGGTTCTTTTTCCCCGGCATCGAGCGGTTCCTGATGGCGTTCGACCCGAGTGATTTCATAGCCGCCGCGCCCATGACCACCCCCGCGCGCGGGGGTTGATCCCGAAGCTCGGGCGGGCCGAGGGATCAGGCCAACCTCAGCACCTCGTTCATCCGCCGGGCGATGTCCTTCAATTCCGCCTTCCCCCCGCCGTCGGCTTCGCTGGTGGCCCAGCCGCTGTAGCCGACGTCGGCCAGCGCCTTGTGGACATGCGCCCACGGCTCATCGCCTTCGCCGATTTTCACCCACGGATTCGTCTCGTTCATGAAGTTCGCGTGCTTGTAACCCTTAAAGTCGAACTTCAGCATCCGTTTGCCCAGCGCCCGGATCCAATCCTGCGGCGGAAACCCGAATCGGATCATGTTGCTGATGTCGAAATACGCGCCGACGGTCGGATCATTGAATTCGTCGACGTACTTCACGAGCTGGTTCGGCTGGGTGATGAACATATTCCACACGACCTCGATCGCGATCTTCACGCCCAGATCCCTGGCCTGGGGGAGCGCCTTGCGGATCTCCTCCTGGCTGCGCGACCAGACCTGTTCGTAGTTCTCGTTCTTGGGGTCGCGCACGGCGCCGGGGACGAGCAGCACGGTGTCGGCGCCATAGAATTTCGCGTCCGCCAGCGACGTCCGCAGCCCCCCCAGCCCTTCGGCGCGGATCTCGGGGTTGGGATCGGACAAGCGCTTTTGCCAGTGCAGGGAATTCACCACCCCGTGGATGACGATGCCCGCATCGGCCGCGGCCTGTTTGGCTTCGTCGCGGTTGACGTTGCCGGGGCTGTCCATCTCGACGCCCTCGAAGCCGAGGGACTTGATCAACTCGAATTTCTCGCGAAACGTCGAACCGTCCTTGATCATGCCGATCTTGACGGCCTTGCGGAGCCTGGGCTTTGCCCCTGCCGCGTCGGCGGCCAGCAACTGGCTCGCGCCCGGCCCAACGACAGCCGCGCCCGCGACGGTGGCGACGGTCGCGCGGAGAATCGCACGGCGGTTCAAGAAGTTGGTCATTTGTGGTGAATCCTTCATCGAAATTTTTAGGATTGCCTTCACATCGTGAGGCCGGTTACGCTCTCACACATCTCTAACCCTGAGGAGCGTCATGAGCAAACTGCTAATCGTTGCCCTGAGCGGCATTATGTTCGTCACCGTCGGCTGTCAGAACAAGGACGACGACATGGACGATATGAATAACGACAGGATGGGCTCGTCCAGCCGGACGGAGTCGAGAATGAGTGCCGGCGCCGACGACTGCCCGCACTGCGAAGGCAAGCAGAAGGCCAAGGCCGACGGGACGTGCCCGAAGTGTGACATGAAGATGAAGTAGAAACCCGTCGCAGTCACACGTAGATCGTTTGAATACCCCCGGTTCAGCGCCGGGGGCTTTCTTTTGCGCCGCTTGCGGCGTCGCGGATCAAGCGCGAACCGCCGGCGTCCTGCAACAAAGCGCGGTTTGGGGAGTATGTGTTACGGTGGCCCGCGCGCGATAAGGCACGCGGGTCATGTCCTTCTCTCACAAGCAACCAAGATGAGGTCACATATGCTCGGCGGACACAACGGCAACGCGAATCAGGGTTCGTTCTCACGGCGTTCACTGCTCAAGGCGACGGCCGCGGCTTCGGCGCTGGCGGCCACCGGGGCGCTGGGCACCAACTTCGCCCATGCCCAGGGCTCAACGAAGCTCCGCGTGGGCCTCGTCGGCTGCGGGGGGCGCGGCAGGGGCGCGGCCAAAGACTGCGCGGGCCCTAACGAGAACGTCCAGATCGTCGCACTCGGCGATGTGTTCGAGGAACCCATCGACGGCGCGAAAAAGCAGCTCGCGGACCTGGGCGAGAAGCTCGCCGTGAAGGATGAAAACTGCTTCGTCGGATTCGACGCCTACCAGAAGGTGATCGCCAGCGACGTCGACCTGGTCATCCTCGCCACGCCCCCCGGATTCCGCCCGATGCACATCGCCGCCGCCGTTGACGCCGGAAAGCACGTCTTCGCGGAAAAACCCGTCGCCGTGGACCCCGCCGGCGTGCGCTCGGTGCTGGAATCGGCGAAGAAGATCAAGGAAAAGAACCTCGGCTTCGTCTGCGGCACGCAGCGCCGCCATCACGCCGGCTACATCGAGACAATTGAGCGCATTCACGACGGCGCGATCGGCGAGGTCGTCGGCGGGCAGTGCTACTGGAACCAGGGCTCCCTCTGGATGCACCCGCGCCAGGAGTCCTGGTCCGACATGGAGTGGCAGCTCCGCAACTGGCTGTACTTCACCTGGCTCAGCGGCGATCACATCGTCGAGCAGCATGTGCACAACCTCGACGTCATGAACTGGGTCATGAAAGGCCCGCCCGTCTCCGCCTACGGCATGGGCGGACGGCAGCAGCGCACCGATCCCGCGTACGGTCACATCTATGACCACTTCGCGATCGAGTACGTCTACGAAAACGGGACGCGCGTCATGAGCATGGCCCGCCAGCAGGACGGGACCGACACGCGCGTGGGCGAGAACATCGTCGGTACGAAGGGCACGAGCAACCCCTCGGCCGGGCAAATCACCGGCCCCAACGCGCACCGGATGCGCGCCCCCGCGGGCGGCTTCGGTGAATACCAGCAGGAGCACATCGACCTGATTAACAGCATCCGCGCCGGCGCCCCGCTGAATGAGGCCGAGC